>DAIDKD010000016.1 GCA_027451065.1 Bacillaceae bacterium
AAGTATCTCGAAATCTTTTTGCTCCTGAAAAATAATCATATATTTCCTGATGATTACTAGATTCAATTAGCTCTTTAACAACTCCCATTTCCTTTATCCAACCATCTAACAATTCTATTAATACTTTTTTATTGCTAATCGTAATATCACGCCACATACTTGGACTGCTAGAAGCAATTCTAGTAATATCTTTGAATCCACCTGCTGCAAGTCTGCCGATATAATCACTCTCTTGATTCTTTTGCTCCACTTGGCGAACAAGACTTGCTGCAATCACATGAGGAAAATGGCTGATAACTCCGGTAACTTCATCGTGCTCTTCCGGTGTCATCGTCACAAACTTTGCATTGGTTCCACTTAACCATCGGATTAACTCATCGACCTTTTCCTTTGGTATGTCTGGAGATGGTGTCAGTACATAAAAAGCATTTTCCATGAGATGAACTTTCGCACCAGCTGGTCCACTTTTATGAGAACCAGCCATTGGATGCCCACCGATAAAAGTAATTTTATTACCCACTGTTTGCTGCACTTTTTTTACAATGGATTGCTTTACACTTCCTACATCTGTCATGATTGCATTGTCTTTCCAGTGAATATTTTGAAGAGACGCTAATATTTTTTCTGCCTGTATGACTGGCGTTGCTAAAATAATCAAGTCTGATTTAGATAAATCAGACTCTATATCTGTCGAAATATGGTCAATCATCCCTAACGATTTTGCTAACCTACTATTTTCTTCATTGGTATCATAGGCAGTAATCGAAGCATCATGGGCTTTCTTGATTGCCAACCCAATAGAGCTCCCGATTAATCCCGTTCCAAAAATAAACACATTCCCCTTCATTTCATCACCCTTTGCTACTGCAACATCTCTCTCAAATATCCGATGCATTTCTCATTTTGTTCAGAGGTACCAACTGTGACACGAATAGCACTAGGTACACCTAAGTCTACTCCCGAACGTACTAGAATACCTTTCTTCAGCAAAAATTGACAAACTTCCTCCACTCTCTGAGGCATTTCGATGAGAATAAAATTCCCTTGAGACGGATAATAGGATAAAGCAAATTCTTCACAGAATGAAAAATATTGGGCTAATCCTTTTCTATTCTTCTCTTTACATTTTTCGATAAAGCGTTGGTCATCTAAGGCAGCTATTGCCGCTACATGAGATAAACTCGAGGCATTATACGGCAGCTTTATTTTCATTAATTGATTCACGACAGCAGCATTTGCCAAGGCATAACCCACTCTAAGACCAGCTAATCCATATGCCTTTGAAAAAGTTCGTAGCACAATTAAATTCGGATATTTCTCAATCAGAGGAACGGTGTTGGGATAATTTGTGGCAGTAACATATTCAAAATAAGCCTCATCTACCACAACCATTACTTCTTCTGGTACTTTCTCAAGAAAAGAGAGAGAATCATCTTCTGGAATATACGTGCCCGTAGGATTATTTGGATTACATACCCAAATAATTTTCGTCCGCTCATCAACAGCCGCTAACATTCCATTTAAATCGTGATCACCTTGTTGCAAAGGTACTTTCTTTACCTCTGCTCCTTCTATTTTTGCCTGATATGCATATTCCCCAAAGGTAAGATCTGCTTGAACAATATTATCCTCAGAAGCTAAAAACGTTCTACTGACAATTTGAATCATTTCATCCAAGCCTGCACCGATTAATACATTATTCGGATGTACGTTCACATGCTCGGCAATTTTTTTTACTATTTTTTTATCTCCACCATCACTGTAAATATTGATATTTTGAAATGAAGAAAGAGCTTCTGTTACTTTTGGTGAACACCCATATTGATTTTCATTTGAGTTAAGCGCGATTATTGATTCTACCTCAAGCTCCTTACGAAGATTATCTCTCAACTTTCCAGTATCATATGGTTTCAATGTTTGTAACACTTCTTTCATTTCTCCCATCCTTTCACAAAATGTTTTAGTTGAGACTCAATCACATCTTCTGGAATTTTCACCAATTCCATTTCACCAACATTTTTCATCAATACCATGTGAATATCTCCGTCATAAGATTTTTTATCTTGTCTCATTCTATCTATTAATTTCCTTACAGGTACATCGGCAATGGTTGGATAATCAAAACGTCCTAATAATGCTGTTAGACGCTCGATATTGAGCGATTTTTGATACATATATTCACTGACTTGGATGGCGAACACCATTCCAATCGCAACTGCATCACCGTGGGTCATTTTTCCATAGCCTACTTCTGCCTCAATGGCATGACCTAATGTGTGTCCAAAATTCAAATAAGCTCGCACACCTGTTTCTTTTTCATCCTGGGCGACAATATTGGCTTTTACTGCGATTCCTTCTTTTATCATATGCAATAAAGTATTATCGTGTAAATCCTCAAAAGTATGTACATTTTCTTCCAACCAACGTAAAAATAATTCTCCTGATATATAGCCGTGCTTGATTACTTCTCCTAACCCTGAACGCCACTCTTTCTCAGACAATGTTTGTAAAAATGGCAAGTGATAAATAACAGCTTCTGGTTGATAGAAGGCGCCAATCATATTTTTTCCAAGGGGATGATTGATTGCTACTTTTCCGCCTACTGCACTATCATGAGCTAATAATGTCGTAGGAACTTGAATAAAACGAATACCTCGCATATACGTAGCAGCAACAAACCCAGCAAGGTCACCAATCATCCCACCGCCAAAAGCAATAATGAGAGAGTGGCGGTCTAAACCAGCTTCTAAAGCAGCTGTTTGGCATTGATAATACATATCAAAAGATTTACTTCCTTCGCCACTTGGAACAATATGATGATAAACATTCTCTGTAGGTAATGATTTTCGTAATGTATCAAGATGCAAACGAGCTACTGTTTCATCTGAAAAAATGAACACCGATGATGGCTGAAACTGAGAAATTGTCACTGATAGTACATCCGTCACTTCTCCGATGTAGATAGGATAATTTTTGGAGTTCGTATGAATCATGAGTTTTTCCATTAAAAATCCCTCGCTTGTTGCCGACATCTCTCCACATCTGCTCGCAATGCTTCTATATGGTCAGAATGAAACTCCTCAACGATAGAACTAGCTATTTCCCAAGCTACCACGGCTTCAGCAACTACTGCTGCTGCTGGTACTGCACAACTGTCAGAACGTTCGATACTAGCTTTATACAATTCTTTTGTTTCAATATCGATACTCTCCAACGGTTTATATAACGTTGGAATTGGTTTCATCACGCCACGGACAACAATCGGCATTCCAGTGGTCATCCCACCTTCAAATCCTCCCGCACGATTACTCTTACGGCTGAAGCCTTGCTTCTCACTCCAAGTAATCTCATCGTGAACGTTGCTGCCAAATTCATGAGCTGCATCAAAACCAATACCAAATTCAACACCTTTAAAAGCATTAATACTAACGATTGCCGCGGCAATTTTCGCGTCCAGTTTTCTATCATAATGAACATAACTACCTAAACCTGCCGGCACTCCTTCTACTATTACCTCTACAATACCACCGATGGAGTCACCATTTTCTTTTGCATAATCAATCGCCTTCATCATTTTTGCACCAGCTACTTCATCAAAGCAACGAACTGGAGACTGCTCTGTTTTTTCCTGAAGTTCTTTTAGTGAAGTGTAATTGGTTTGTTCTGCTGTGACACCACCAATTTCTGTCACATGGGAAGCTACATGAATGTCCAGTTCTGCTAAAATTTTCTTAGCTACTGCACCAACTGCAACACGAGCAGCTGTCTCACGGGCCGATGATCTTTCCAATACATTTCTCATATCCCGATGATGATACTTGATTGCTCCATTTAAATCCGCGTGTCCTGGGCGAGGCTTTGTAACCTTCCTTTTGATTTCTTGATTCCCGTCAACTGGCTCCTCTGTTCCCATAATTCCAGTCCAATGTTTGAAATCATCATTTTTAATTATTAAAGCAATAGGGGAGGCTAATGTTTTTCCATGACGAACACCGCTAGTTATTTCAACTGTATCCTTCTCGATTTGCATCCGCCTTCCCCGGCCATACCCTTTTTGCCGCCTTGCTAAATCTTGGTTTATATTGTCAGCTGTTAGAGAAAGTCCTGATGGAACTCCTTCTACAATTGCTGTTAGTTGGGGACCGTGGGACTCCCCGGCTGTTAAATACCTCATTTTATCACTCCTCTGCAAAAATTTTTTCAGTTAATCAGAAAAGCGCAAGCGCCTTGGTCAGCTTCCCTCGAAAAATGTTCTTCCCACCTAAAGTCGCTTTTTGACTTTACGGTGGGAAGGTTATTTTACGACGGAAAGCTAGGCGCTGGAGCTAGACAAACTTAAATAAAAAGCCTTACGCTTCATAGAGAAGCCTAAAGCTTACAGGAATTAATTAATTCACCCATATATCAATGGCCTTGTTATAAAAAGTCAGTTCTGCTTCTGTAAAGAAAATGGAAATTTCTCTTTCAGCACTAGCAGGGGAATCAGAGCCGTGTATAATGTTTTTTCTTACAGTCACGCCATAATCTCCGCGAATTGTTCCAGGAAGTGCTTCTCTTGGATTTGTTTTTCCCATCATTTGGCGTGAGGTAGCAATCACATCTACTCCTTGCCACACCATTGCGAATACAGGACCAGAAGTAATGAAATCAACTAATTCTTCAAAAAAAGGACGCTCTTTATGCTCTGCATAATGTTGAGCTGCAAGTTCAGGCGTAATCTGCATAAGCTTTGCACCAACTAGTTGATAGCCTTTCTTCTCAAATCTTTCCACAATTTCTCCAATCAAACCTCGTTGTATCCCATCTGGCTTAATCATTAAAAATGTTTTTTCCACAAAAAATCTCTCCATTCATAATATGTGATGTCCCCATAAATCATATTACCATACGAGAAGTCAATAAGAAAAGCACAGGCGACGCGACAAATATATATTTTCTTCATCCTCTATTTTTTACGTTTTCCTATATATTTTGCTATGCTATACAACGCCATTTTTGCTTGTCCATTAGGAAGAGGCTTTATCACATGTAAAGCACGCTGCAAATACTGTTCGCTGATGGAGAATGATTTCTCAATAGAATCTGTTTCTTTGATAGATTCTATGAGATTCGCCATATCTGATTTGGTTGTGTACTCATTGACTCCCATAATTTTTTTCTTTAATTCCTTATTCTCCATTGCAAACAAAACTGGCAAGGTAACATTCCCTTGTAATAAATCTCCACCCGCTGGTTTTCCCAACTGCTCTTCTGTAGCGATAAAGTCAAGAATATCATCGATAATTTGATAGGACATTCCTACATAATAGCCGTATAAGTATAGAATACGCTGTACCTCTTCAGAAGCGTTGGCAGAAATAGCCCCTAATTCGCAACTACTAGCAATCAACAATGCCGTTTTTCGCTTGATTCGTCGCAAATAACTCTTTATTCCTTGATCATAATTATATTTATCTTTCATTTGTTCAATTTCACCACGGCAAAGTTCAAGAATAGTTTCCGCCAATAGCGTATGAGCTTTTGGGTTTTCAATTTCTGCCATGACTGTTAATGCTCGCGCGAATAAATAATCCCCTGTATACATAGCTACCTTATTTCCCCACACTGCATTGACAGTTTCTGTCCCCCGTCTTTTGTCAGCCTCATCAATGACATCGTCATGAACCAAAGATGCCATATGAATCAGTTCTAATGCAACTGCCGCATGATGGATATTTTCTTGGTTCCCCTCTCCAAATCTCCCTCCTAGAAGAACAAAAACCGGACGAATTCTCTTGCCTCCTGACTGCAACAATTTTAACGATACAGACGAAAGCATTTCTTGCTCTGATAAAACAACTCTCCCTAATTCCGCTTCTACTATTTCTATCTCCTTATGCAAAAAAGAATATGCCATTTGCAATTTCATCTTTATTCACCTGTTGCCTTTCTGCTTATAGTGGTTTCTGTCCAATATGAGTAGCGGCTACCCCAAATACAAATGGTTTTATCATCACTTTCTCAGTTCCAGCTACTTCAAACAAGGAACCTAACTCCTTCATTCCCGGAAAAGCACTTGCTGATTCTTGTAACCATGAATACTCTTGATAACTCTTTGCCAATAGCTTCCCAAATAGCGGCATAATGAATCGAAAATATAATCTATATAATTGCTTAAATATCGGTGCTGTTGGCTGAGAAGTTTCTAAGCAAACAATTTTTCCCCCTGGCTTTACCACACGGACCATCTCTTTTAAGACAGTTAAGTAATCCGGAACATTCCTAAGACCGAATCCAATCGTAACATAGTCAAATGTATTATCAGGAAAAGGTAATTCCATTGCATTTCCATAAAGTAGCTTGATTTGAGATAAATTGTGTTTTTTTACTTTTTGCTCACCAATAGATAGCATATTTTTGCTAAAATCCAAGCCGTACACTTTCCCTTTCGTACCAACTGCTTCCCCTAGAGCAATTGTCCAATCAGCAGTTCCACAGCAAACATCTAAAGCAGTTGCCCCATCTTTTACATCCATCATTTTCATCGTCTTTTTTCGCCAAGCTTTATGCTGTTGAAAGCTAATAACTGAGTTCATCACATCATATCTGTCGTAAATTTTCTCAAAAACATGATGAACACGTTGTTCTTTTGTCTGTACCATATCCGGCTCCCCTTAGACTATTTTTTCCTATCCTTTAGATGTATGTTTGATAAATAAATGCTAACTTCTCATATTGAAAAATCTGTGCTTGGATTTGCTTTTTCAACTTCTCTAAATAAACAGTTAATTTCTGGATCATATTATCATCTTTCACCCATTCCAAGATTGGAGATGTGCCAGTTAATTGGATCATTTTGCTCTCATCCTTTAACCGCTTCAGCAAAAACATCTTACTAATGATCGTTAAGTCTATCTCCTTCTGAAAATAATTACTAGCACTGTTTATCAGTCCCATTTCAATCTGTTCAACTAAGCACATGATTTCATCAAAGTTGTGAAAGTCCTTACGATAAAGCTTGATTTTCTTCTCATTGATTGTTCTGATTCCTTCCGCCAAGACACCAATTAAATGAATATCTCTGTTGGTAGCGAGTAAATAATAATACCATCCGCTAAAATAGTCACCTGCAAGTACAGTTAATTGTTTATTCACTCTAGGTGTGTCTACGTAGTCCGACACTTTCTCATGGGTATCCAAAGCAATTTGGATAAGCATAATCGTTGTGGCGTAATGAAGAATTTGTTTATGGTCGAGTCCTATTTCTTGTAATAAAACAATTAACATACTCAACTCCGCTTTATTTATTTCTACATCATCTATGTGCATAATAAAGAAAGGATGGTTTATCTTTTTGCTCACCAGTTCTTCTACTTCTTCTACCATTGCTTCAACATATTTTATCGCAATCACCCCGAACATCCCCCTTACCCCTATTACAAAATAGTATAGCATATTTCTTCACAAGAAGTTTTGTTTGTGACTTAGCTCTTTCCCCTCTTAAATTATTGTACATGAAAAAGAGGTAACAAACAGCAGCCTATGTTAATCAAGAAGATAAAGAAACGGCCGAAGAATTAACAAAGAGAATGACAATCTGACGGCAGTTGAAAAAGAATATATTCGTTATGTCTGTTCTGCCCACCTTTACTTGGTGCGATTCTCACAAGAACCTCGTTTTCTCGTCCGAAAAAAATTGAAAAACTGAACATTCGAGAGGCATATGTTCACAATTTAATCTGTCGTTATGCAAGGAAATATCGAGGAAAAACACCCTATTCCTATTCCAACACATTTCAACTAGATGCGGATATGTACGAATACATAAAAGAGAATGGCATTGTTTATATCGAGATTTCCACCCACATCAAGCACAATCGTATTCGTTTACGTGTTTCTGATCAAAATACCTACCGTAAAAACATTCGCGTATCCATGAACCAAGACACCTTTACATTGGCTCATACAATAGAAACAAAAGAAAAACAAATATGGACAGAAAAGAAAAAAATCGGCTTGGACAAAGGCTACAGGACCATGTTGGTGTCTTCAAGTGGAAACGATTACGGAGAAGGGTTGAATAGTTTTTTAAGCGAAGAAACAGAGCGTTTAAATGATATCAACAAAAAAAGAAATAAATACTATGCCATGGTACAGACTTTAAAAGAGCAAGGAGACTTGGGAAAAGCAGAAAGGATTCAGCTGAACAATTTAGGAAAGCAAAAATATCAAAAAAAGAAACGAAGGCATGATGCTACCGTAAAAAATTTCATCAACTGCCAACTGAATACACTAATCAAAACAGAGAAACCATCTACAATTGCTGTTGAAAATTTAGCTTTTGTTTCACAGAATGATAGAATGCCAAAACATGTGAAACGAAAACTAAGCCGTTGGATAAAAGGTTATGTGGATAAGCGACTATCTTTTAAATGTGATATCTCCGGTATCAAATATGAGTACGTAAATCCAGCCTATACCAGTCAAGAATGCCACAAATGCGGTCAACTCGGTGTTCGCCCGACGCAAGAGAAGTTTATTTGTCACACATGCGGTACGTTTCATGCCGATAAAAATGCAGCAAAAACGATTTTAAATAGATTAGATGAGAAGGAAATCAATCTTTATACACCATACAAGCAAGTGAAGGAAATATTGCAAAAAAGAGAAGCGAAAATGATGACTACATCCATGTAAAGAAAAATAAAGACAAAACTTGTTCATCATAAAGGAGCTGTTTGCTTTGACAGAAATAGAACTTTTTATCCCGCATGAACAAGCAATAACCCTTCTGCCTTCAGACTCTGGAAACAAGGGGAGCATTGCTTGTACTTGCACGATTGGCTTGACTCATTCTCATTGGATCATGAATCATACTCCTGTTGAGAAAAGTTCTGCTATATCTATGGGAAGGTGAAGATGACCTCCGTTTTACCGTTCTTTTTGTTTTATCTGCGGTTGTGGGATACACGGCAATGGCGGTTGGGTTTTTGGGCCGTACAGCAGTAAACTGGCATAACCAAGACCTCGTCTCCACGAGAGGAGCGAATAATCTAGATTTTCGCATTCTTGCATAGGTTTGCGTATATTTCTAGAACCAGTGTGCACATACAAAGGAGAATCGTAATGATTGTAAGTGTACAAAGTATCGCAAAAATGTTCGGTGGAAATTCATTATTTACCGACTTATCTTTTCAAATTGCTGAAGGAAGTAAATGTAGAAAATCTCCAGCAATTATATGCAGAAAAGGAAATTATCACGGTGCATTATCATAAACTCTATGAAGCATGGGAGAAATTATTAGAGCAATAGGAGAAAATGAAAAAGCTAGACAGACTGTCTTAAAATTGATTTGTTCTCCATAATATAAAGAGAGTCAACTAGGATGAAATGAAGCTTTCATCCTAGTTGACTCTCTTTGATAGTATTTTAGTTGTCCTTATGTAAATGACATTGAAAGTTCTCACCAATGTCATTTTAAATTTTCAACTACCTATTATTCAGAAAATGGTACGCTAGAGTGGTGAAGTTGAATTCTGATATCTCCATTCTCATCTCTGTAGTAACCTTTTGATTTTTCTACGCGAATTTCTTCTCCGTCACCATTTGTTAAAAATACAGAGCCCATAAACAATGCAGTCTCTCCATTTAAAATGAACTCGCCATCATCTCCAAAACGTACATCTGTCCAAGGGTTAAGGGCAAATCCTTCATCTTCCTCGATGTGACCTCCAATGAAGTAGCTAGCAGCATCTTCTTCTGTGAATCTGAAAGGTACTTCGCTTGCAATCGTTGGCTTAAATAGTACTGTACCGTCTACATAGCCATACAAATCATCTAATACGCCTTGGGCGATTGTTGCGTAGTCTTCACCTTCTGCATATGCAGTGCTGATTGCGACTAAGCCTTCTCCCCATAATCTTTGCGCTTCTTGAATTTCTTCAATTGTAATTGGAGCTACTGCTTCTTCAGTAGCTTCAGCAGCCTGTGCAGCTCCCTCTTCTTGCGAGCATCCTGTTAGTATCAAAGTGGCAGCTAATGCTGAACCTAACGCTATTTTTTTGAACATGTTACTCTCTCCTTTTCGTTGCTAACTGCATTCACCTTAGGAACCTGCAATCAGAAAATATTTTCACAAGATGTATATTACCATATTTTGAACCTGTTTTCAATTGATAATTATTATTTTATAAATTTCTTTCTTATCTGAAAATTATTTATTATCGGAGTAAGTTTTTAACTTACTGAATTCAGCTCATTAGTGTAGGAGCTTCTATCACCTAAATATCATGTGTGTAAGTATTCGCTCGGTTAACTTGCGATATCTATCAAAACACAAAAATGGACAACCGGACAGAGCCTTTTCTTAAATAGCTCTCTCATGATTGTCCATTCTTGCTAGGTTTTGAAAGACGATCAAAAACCGACCGTCCTTCAAAACCTAGTTTGCTACTACGTTCACCAATTTACCTGGAATTGCAATTACTTTACGAACTGTTTTTCCTTCAATATTCGCCTTAATTGTTTCATCAGCCAAAGCAATTTCTTCTAATTGCTCACGAGTTGCATCTTTCGCTACATGTAACTTCGCTTTTAGCTTTCCGTTTAATTGAATAATAATTTCCACTTCGCTTTCCACTAACTTGCTTTCGTCAAATGTTGGCCAAGCTGTGTAAGAAATTGTTTCATTGTGTCCTAGCTTTTGCCATAATTCTTCTCCAATGTGTGGTGCGACTGGAGCAAGTAATTGAACAAATCCTTCTACAAACTCTTTCGGTAATGATTCTGCCTTGTACCCATCGTTGATAAATACCATCATTTGTGAAATAGCCGTGTTAAATCGTAATCCTTCAAAGTCTTCTGTTACTTTCTTCACTGTTTGGTGATATGACTTTCCTAAAGAATGTCCTTCTCCACTTATTTCTACAATTTTTTGGCTCAATTCGCCATTTTCTTCAACAAATAATCTCCACACACGGTCCAAGAAACGGCGAGCGCCATCTAATCCATTTGTAGACCAAGCGATAGAAGCTTCCAACGGTCCCATGAACATTTCGTATAGACGGAGTGTATCCGCTCCATGAGAGGCAACAATATCGTCAGGATTTACTACGTTTCCTTTTGACTTACTCATTTTCTCGTTACCTTCACCTAAAATCATCCCTTGGTTGAACAATTTTTGGAATGGTTCTTTTGTCGGAACAACACCAAGGTCATATAAGAACTTGTGCCAGAAACGAGCGTAAAGTAAGTGAAGAACAGCATGCTCTGCTCCACCAATATATAAATCAACTGGCAACCATTGCTTTAATTTTTCTGGATCTGCAAGTGCCTCATTATTATGAGGGTCAATATAGCGTAAATAGTACCAGCAGCTTCCACCCCATTGTGGCATTGTATTTGTTTCACGACGACCTTTTTTCCCTGTTACCGGGTCGACCACATTTACCCATTCTTCAATATTGGCAAGCGGTGACTCTCCAGTTCCTGACGGTTGAATATCTTTTGTTTTCGGTAATACTAACGGTAGCTGATCTTCAGGCACAGCTGTCATTGTGCCGTCTTCCCAATAAATAACTGGAATCGGCTCACCCCAATAACGTTGACGGCTGAACAACCAATCACGTAGACGATATGTCACCTTCTTTTCGCCAACTTTCGTAGCTTCAAGCCAGTCGATTATTTTTGTAATCGCATCTGCTTTCCCTAATCCATTTAAAAATGCCGAGTTGATATGCTCGCCATCTTCTGTATAAGCTGCCTCTTCCAAGTTACCGCCTTTTACTACTTCAACAATTGGCAAGTCAAATTTCTTCGCAAACTCATAATCACGCTCATCATGTCCCGGTACAGCCATTACTGCCCCAGTTCCATAAGAAGCTAATACATAGTCACTAATCCAAATAGGAATTTTCTCACTGTTCACCGGGTTCACTGCATATGCACCTGTGAATACACCTGTTTTTTCTTTAGCAAGCTCTGTTCTCTCTAGATCGCTTTTTGATTGAACAGACTTTACGTAAGCTTCTACTGCCACTTTTTGTTCTGGTGTTGTGATTTTTTCTACCAATGCATGCTCTGGAGCAAGTACACAGTAAGTTGCGCCGAATAATGTATCAGGGCGTGTTGTAAAGACAGTGAATTTCTCATCGTGGTCAACGAAAGCAAAATGAACTTCTGCTCCTTCTGAACGACCAATCCAATTACGCTGCATATCTTTTAAACTTTCTGGCCAATCTAATTCCTCAAGGTCTTCTAACAAACGATCTGCATATTCAGTAATTTTCAATACCCATTGTTTCATCGGACGGCGTTCAACAGGATGTCCGCCACGCTCTGACTTTCCATCAATGACCTCTTCATTAGCAAGCACTGTTCCAAGAGCAGGACACCAGTTTACTGGAATTTCATCCACATATGCCAAACCTTTTTCATACATTTTTGCAAAAATCCACTGGGTCCACTTATAGTACTGAGGGTCTGTTGTATTTACTTCACGGTCCCAGTCATAAGAGAATCCTAAAGATTTAATTTGATTTCGGAATGTATTGATGTTTTTCTCTGTAAATTCAGCAGGATCATTTCCTGTATCTAGAGCGTATTGCTCAGCAGGAAGTCCAAATGCATCCCAGCCCATTGGATGAAGAACATTGTATCCTTGGGCACGTTTCATACGAGAAACAATATCTGTCGCTGTATACCCTTCTGGATGCCCTACATGAAGCCCAGCACCTGACGGGTACGGGAACATATCCAATGCGTAAAACTTTGGTTTATTCTTGTCTTCTGTTGTTCGGAAAGTTTTCTTTTCTTCCCAATATTGTTGCCACTTTTGTTCAATACTACGATGTTCAAAACTCATTTATTTTCTCCTCCTACCTAAAGTTTGCATATATACAAAAAAACCCCTCATCCTTCATATAAGGACGAGAGGGTATATCTCGCGGTACCACCTTACTTAATGTGTCAAGACACATTCGCTCCGTATCTGTAACGTAGATGTAACGGCAGCAACTACTTGATTCATCACTGCAACTCCAAGGCGAGTTCATAATTCATCCTGCATTGACTTCCACCAACCGTCAATTCTCTGAGCCAGACTGGATTACTACTACTCCTTGTCAAAGTTTTTCTATATGTAATACATACAGATATTCTAGTACAAAAGAAGTAGATTCGTCAAGGGTTAGTCGCTAGACATTTAAACCAGATCACTTGGCTTCCCTTTAGGAGCCATTCAGTTCGCTGGATTTGCTGCCACTTTCCCTTGACCTACAAAACCTTTCAAAGTTTCCATCGCTTGTGGTGCCACATCCATTGCCTTTTCAATTAAATGTGTTCCTTCTTTCAAGTGCATAATATTTACCCCATCTTGATTTACCACTAAAAATGCTACTGGTGAAATAGATACACCTCCACCGCTCCCCCCACCGAATGGATAATTAGCTACTTCTTTTGCATCTACAGTCTTTTCCTGTTTTCCTGGAGTAAAATCACTTCCACCAGCACCGAAGCCAAAACCGACCCTAGATACTGTTAAAATAATCCCTCCATCTGGCGTTTGAACAGGATCTCCTAAAATTGTATTTACATCTACCATTTCCTTCAAATTTTCCATTGTGGATTTCATTAATCCTTCAATAGGATGTTGTGTCATCATTTCCGCCTCCTAAAACATTACTTCCATCCTATTTTTGCCAATTTCTAAATTTTTATCCGTACAGTACACAAATCTTATTTAGAGTGAATAGAAAAATTAATTGTTACACACTCCCTCCATAGTTGACTATTTCGACAGGGCATTTGATAAGGGGACGGTTTCCTCCCCTTATCAAATGTCCTGTTTTACTTTTTTCTTTGTTTTAATAATTTGAAAACCTTTACTTTTCTGCAAATATAAGGCACAATAGTTCTAAATTACTTTTAGGGAGGAAAGAACATGATTAAAGTTGCACAAGCAGGAGATGTTATTGAATTTAAAAAAGGGCTAAGAGGCGTTGTTCAGAAGGTAAATGAAAACTCCGTTATCGTTGATCTTACCATTATGCAAAACTATAAAGACCTAGAACTAGAGCCTTTAACTGTTGTGAATCATAAAAAATATAAGATTCTGGCAGAACATGCGTAATTTTAACTATTATCATGAAAATGACAAAATGACACCTTTCTCGTACATAAACTGACAATCTCAATGAACTTCCATGCTGACCATGTTCATAAAGATTGTCAGTTCTTTTTTTAATGTATTTCCTTTTTATCTACTAACTCAGCAAAAGAATCTACCTTCCCATGAGGTTTCTGATTTTCTTTCCTTGCCTTCCATTGCCGTTCTTTTTCTCGTTTTTTATCTGACATTGACATAACCCCTTTCCTTATTTATCATTTGCAACAAGTTCTTTTTTATGCTTAAATAGCCACCTCTTCTGGCTGTTTTTCTTGAGATATATTTGTACGTTTGATAAAAAATGCCAGAATAAGTGCAACAATCACAAGACCTGTTGCTACGAGAAAGGCATCATCTATTCCTTCTGTCATTGCTTTCATTGTTATCTCTTGTTTCATTTGCGCTGCCACGTCAGCTGACATTTGTGCTGTACTTTGATTTGACGCTTGTTTCATTGCTTCTTCTGCTAATTCCTGCGCGTGTACTTTCGTTTGGTTAGACATGACTGTGACAAGCAACGCAGACCCAAGCGCACCTGCCACTTGCTGAAGGGTACTGTTCATCGCTGTGCCATGAGGATTAAATTTTTGCGGTAATTGATTTAAACCATTTGTCATGACCGGCATCATAATCATTGACATTCCGAACATACGAGCAGTATACATAATAATAAGCTGTACATATGTAGTATCAACTGTTAAGTGACTAAAGGCATAAGTTGTGATAACTGTAATGACTAAGCCGATAACCGCTAAAATACGTGCCCCTACTTTATCAAACAAAAATCCGTTAATTGGTGACATGATTCCCATCATAATTGCTCCCGGCAACATTAATAATCCTGAATGAAATGGTGATATTTCTCGAATATTTTGTAAATATACTGGTAACAAAATCATTCCGGAGAACATTGCCATGCTAACAATGATGGAGATAAGGGACGATAAAGCAAACATTGGGTAGCGATATATCCTGAATTCTAGAACTGGCTTCTCCATTCTCAATTGATGAGCAATAAAAAGAAGCAATCCAATACCCCCAATGATTAAAGCCACAATTACTTCCATTGCTCCCCAACCTTTATCACCGGCAGTACTAAATCCATATAGCAACCCTCCAAATCCTATAGAAGATAAGAAAAGTGATGGGATATCCAATTTCATACTCTGTTTTTCTTTCGTATCTTTCAATAAGAATAACCCAATGAAAAAAACAACAACAGCAATTGGAGAAACAACGTGGAATAATACTGGCCAATCATAATGCTCTACTAGCCACCCTGAAAGTGTTGGTCCGATTGCTGGTGCAAAAATCATGACCAATCCTAATAATCCCATGGCGGAACCTCGTTTTTCAATTGGAAAAGATACAAGAATCACATTCATTAAAAGGGGCATTAACAAAGCAGACCCGCAAGCTTGCAACATACGGCAAATTAACAAAATAGAAAAACTAGGTGCGAAACCAGCAATAATGGTTCCTATTGTAAAAACACCAATCCCTGTTAAGAACAGTCTCCGTATAGAGTATTTTTGAATAAAAAATGCTGTCATCGGCATCATAATTCCATTTACTAACATAAAACCTGTAGATAGCCATTGAACAGTCGTCGTAGACACATCAAAATCTTTCATAATTGTCGGCAGCGCAACGTTCAACAAAGTGTTATTCAATAGAGCAATAAATGCTCCAATTAGAAGAATAGCTAGTACTCCATATGGTATTTTCTTCTCACCCATAAATCTCCCTCCATCTAACTCAAATTTTGCATATCACATATCATATACCTATGGCCAGCAAAATTCCAATGAAGCAACTCAGAGAATGATTTGTAAAAAAATAAGCAGGATATGTGAAATAGGCACTTTTATCCCTTTTCCACATCCTGCTTAAGTTTACTTATTCTTCATCTAAAGCTGTTAAAATAATTGGCTTCCCTTTTGTAATCACAATCGTATGCTCATATTGGGCTACAAGGCTCTTATCTGGCGTCATAAACGTCCAGCCATCTCCTTGCTCCACAACATACTCATCTTTTTCAGAAATAAACGGTTCAAAGGCGATAACCATTCCCTCTTTTAATAAGGCACTATCTTGAGGGTCAAAATAGTTTAAAATATGGTCTGGTGCTTCATGAAGGCTTCTGCCTACACCATGTCCAGTTAAATTTTGAATCACATGTAAACCATTGGCTCTTGCTTCATTAGCTACTGCACGACCAAGCTGATTTTTCCTTGCACCAGCCTTTGCCTTCAAAGCTCCTTTTTCAAAGGCACTTTGAGCAACTTCACATAGTTTATACTTTAATTCTATTCCATTACCAATAACGAAAGAAACACCTGTATCAGCATAAAATCCATCTAATACTGCCGATACGTCAATATTGACTAAATCTCCATCTTGTAAAACACGCTCCCCCGGAATACCGTGAGCCACTTCCTCATTGACACTAATACATGTTGCCCCAGGAAAATCATATTCTTCCTCTGGCGCAGATACAGCACCGTGCATTTCCAGAACCTTTCTGCCGATGTCATCTAATTCCTTCGTTGTCATCCCTGGCTTGGCAGATTTTTTCATTTCTTCCCGTGCCAAAGCACAAATACGGCCAATCTTCTTTAAGCCCGCTAATTCCTCATCAGTACGTACAATCATTCTCTCTCACATTCCTTTTCCTTAGTTACTATATCGAAAGTACCATAAAATGTAAGATTGAGCAAGAAGAGGAGGCAAAAATTAGCAAAAAGGGAAAAGATAATATAATATGAGATAAGTATCAACGATGCAATCTTTGGAGGGAGAAAAATTGAGTGTAACTATCTATTTAGCAAGGCATGGAGAAACGTCTTGGAACACAAAGGATCTTATGCAAGGATGGCAAGACTCACCTTTAACAAATAAAGGGTTCATGCAAGCCAAGCGACTTGCAAAGCGACTTATGAACATTTCCTTACATGGTATCTACTCAAGCACCAGTGGGCGTGCCATTCATACCGCTGAAATTATTAAAGGAGATAGAGCCCTAGAGGTAGTGAAAAATGATATGCTCAGAGAGCTCTGCTTTGGTCAGTGGGAAGGGAAAAGTTTTGCAGAAAATGAAAAAAACAACCCTAGAGAATGGGCGACCTTTTGGGAAGCTCCCCACCTTTTTTCTAGTAATACAGTTGAACCTTTTACCAAAGTTCAAGAAAGAATGGTCGCTGTTATCCATTCCATTGCGAAACAACATGATTCTGAAAATGTATGTATCGTATCTCATTCTATAGCACTCAAGTTGCTCATTGCTTACATTGAAAAAACTCCCATTGAAGATTTATGGTCTACCCCAGCCATTCCTCCGACTAGTTTAACAATACTTAGGACAGATGGAACTTCCTATGAAATTTTGACCAAATATAATACTGCCCACGAGGATGGAGCTGACCTTGAACCAATAAGCTAAAAAAGCTATTGGTTCAAGAACAGTATACTTTTCCATTTATTGCTTTGATTTCTGAACTTGCTTTTTGTTTAAGTTGTTTTGTTTTGCCTGTTTGACAGGATTTAATTCGTCGGAAAATTCGGTAAGATGATTTCCTTTTGTTTTTTGTTCAGGGTTGTTTTCTTTGGAACGTGTTGCCATTTCTATCTCCGCCTTTCTCTTGTCCAATTTTAATGGGGTGTTATAATCATTTTGCTTTGTAATTGCTGAAGTTGAATACGGGTACGGTATAATTCTTCTTTTTGTTCTGGTACAGCTAATCGTTCCAATTTTTCCAACTCCATCAATGCAGTTTCCAACAGCTGTTGTGCCTGTGAATATTCTATATCATTGTAATGTTCTTGTTGCTGCCCAAGATCAAATTGTTCTTGAGCATAACCAAGAGCTTCTTGAGCCATTTCAATTGTTTTATCAATAGAGCTACGGTCTCCCATATATACACCTCTCTGTTAAGATTCGTACTTTTACTCTCTTACTATTTCCACAGAAAAGAAAATTATGCTCCCCTTGGAATTGCCTTAAGAACATGATACAATCATTTGATGAATCTAATTAGAAAGAGGTGCTTGTTTGATGCAAGTAAATCCTTTTCCATACGCAACAGATAATAAACGTTACCATACGTGGAATTATCACTTACGAAACCATTTTGGACAGAAAATATTTAAAGTAGCCATTGATGGCGGGTTTGATTGTCCTAATCGTGATGGAACAGTCGCTTTTGGCGGTTGTACATTTTGTAGTGAATCCGGTTCAGGTGATTTTGCCGGTGACCGTTCCGAACATGTGGTGACACAATTTAACAACATTAAAGAAAGAATGCATACGAAATGGAAAGATGGCAAATACATTGGTTATTTCCAAGCATTTACAAATACCCATGCCCCTGTTGATGTATTGAGAGAAACATTTGAGCCGATTTTGGAGCAAGAAGGTGTTGTCGGAATTTCTATCGGAACTCGTGCTGACTGTTTACCAGATGACGTAGTGGAATATTTGGCTGAACTAAATGAACGTACTTACTTATGGTTAGAAATGGGACTACAAACAATTCATGAAAAAACAGCAAAACTCATTAATCGTGCTCATGACTTTCAAACATATCTGGATGGCGTAGAAAAACTCCGCAAACATGATATCCGTGTTTGTACTCACATTATTAACGGCTTACCTTTGGAAACGCCAGAAATGATGATGGAGACAGTGAGGGCAGTTTCCGATATGGATGTGCAAGGAATCAAACTCCACTTGCTCCATGTATTAAAAGGAACAGCCATGATGAAGCAATATGAAAAAGGAATGATGGAATTATTACCATTTGAGGACTATGTCAACCTTGTCTGTGACCAGCTAGAGATTCTCCCTCCCGAAATGATTATTCATCGCATTACTGGTGATGGACCGCCAGAGTTATTGGTTGGACCAATGTGGAGTTTAAAAAAGTGGGAGGTATTAAATGCCATTGACGATGAACTAAAGCGTCGAAATAGTTACCAAGGAAAAGGACGAAGATAAATGAAGTTAGAAAGAGTACTACCATTTGCCAGAACCCTTCTTCAAAAAGCAGTATCCGCAGGTGATATTGCTGTTGATGCAACAATGGGGAACGGTCATGATACTTGCTTTTTAGCAAATCTTGTAGGAGAAAATGGACATGTGTATGCCTTTGATATTCAAGAAGCTGCTTTCTTGAATACAGAAGAGCGATTAGAAAAAGATCAACTACAAGACCGCGTAACACTTTGTAGAACAAGCCATGCTGAAGTTGTTACTGCTATTCCAGTCGAACAGCACGGAACTATTGCAGGAGCAATTTTTAACCTTGGCTACTTGCCTGGTGGCGACAAAGGAATTGTCACCAAATCAAATTCTACCATTGAAGCTATCAAAGGGCTACTGCAAATCATGAAGCCAGAAGGCATTATTGTGCTCGTGATTTATCACGGGCATGAAGAAGGAAAAATTGAGCGGGATGATGTCCTGACATTTGTTTCTCATTTAGAACAAGAACAGGCCCATGTACTGCAATATAGTTTTATCAATCAGAAAAACAATCCCCCGTTTGTTGTGGCAATTGAGAAGAGATAAACAGCGTATATTGTGATATGGGCGAAGAACACCATATCACAATATACGCCGAAAAGGACCATCAAAGAATAGCCCTAAACTATATGTGTGGAGCTAGTAGCTCCACTCTTCGTTTTTGATTACAACCATCTTCCCATTTTCAAGTCCGTACATTCTACTTGAATCCCATTCTCCCGTCATCATTTCACCTGACTTCTTTTCATTTATTAACTTTGTTTCATGTTTATAATCAAACACTTTTCCTTTATAATTAATAGTAGAATCAGTATTTTCAGAAAATAGATTCAAGGGAGTGGTTGGGGTGGAGTATTTGCTTTTGTGGGGTATCCCTGTTTTGTTTGTAATTTTCGGAATTGTTTTTTCAGTGGGGAAGGGAGCATTTTTAATCGCTGGTTACAATACTTCCTCAAAAGAGGAAAAAGAAAACTATGATGTGAAGGCACTATGTAAATACATGGCAATTCTTTGCTTCGTCGTAACAATAAAGCTCCTCATCATGAATATAGCTATCATACATTCTATAACAGGAATTATTTATCTGATGATTTTTTTAATGATTGGAGCAACTATTGGAATCGTTGTTTTTATAAACACTGGTAACCGTGTGGCGAAATAAAGTGAAACTTTTTT
>DAIDKD010000017.1 GCA_027451065.1 Bacillaceae bacterium
TACTACTCGGGATATTTTTGACAGACGATATATTTAATCTTTTCGTATTACTGGAAGTTTCCACAGTCGTAGCAACAATCTTGATTATGTTCAAAAAAGAAGGACGCTGTTTTTACGATGGGTTGTTTTACCTATCGGTGCAAATTGTTTCAATGATGTTTTTCCTGTTTGGTATTGCGTACATCTACAAAATCTTCGGTGTGCTGTCTCTGACAGAAATAGCAAATGTTATGTCAACAGGGGTTCCGGGTGAATCACTAATTCTACCTTTTGCTTTCTTGTTGACCGGAATATGTTTAAAAATCGGGTTCTTTCCACTATTCAGCTGGGTGTCACGTTCCTATGGATCGCCAAGCACTCCCTTCGCAGTCTTAGCTATTCTCTCAGGTTTATTTGTGAAAGGTAGTTTATACTTGTTTATCCGTTTAAACAGACTTTTTTATCCAGCATTGGACTACACACAATTTTTCCTTATTCTTGCTATTTTGACAGCGGTGCTAGGATTCAGTAAAGCACTGGCTCAAAAAGACATGAAATTACTTTTAGCATTCAGTACTGTTTCCCAAGTAGGCTTAATTGCTGTCGGCTTCTTCCTTCAGGATGATATCTCTTACTGGGGAAGTGTTTATCATATTATCAATCATGCTGTTTTTAAATCCCTGTTGTTTTTCACCGCAGGAATCATTATTGATGAGTATAAAACAAGTAATATCCACGAAATCCGCGGAGTATTTAACAGAATGCCAGCTGTGGCAGTAGCTAGCTTGATTGCTATTTTAGGAATCACAGGAGCGCCATTTGTGAATGGAAGCATTTCAAAATATTGGCTAGCTGTAGGTGCTAGTGGAACAGTAATGGAAGCAGTTATATGGGTGATAAATACAGGAACGATTCTCGTGTTTATTAAATATGCAACAATTCTTTTCGGAAAAAGTGATACGAAAGCAAAAACAGATGTGTTGAAAACAAGTGTAAGTCTCCTTCTCGCTCTAGTCTGTCTTGCAGGTGGAATCCTTGGACCACAAATAATGTACTCTTTGTTTGATGTAGAGTTGTCCATTCATATGACAGAGTTTCTGATGAAAGGATTGATTACTGTCGTTATCATGATTGGTGGAATAATCTTTTATCGACTGGTTCTTTCAAAAACGAGTATTGTATATCAACTTGGAACACGTGCACTAACGTTTTCTCAAAGTTGCTTCGTTATTTTAGCTTTTTTCACTTCTCTTGTTGTGTATGGTTTCTTTTTAACCTAACCATAGAGAAGAATACGTCATTTAAATTGTGAAACAAGAAGGTGTTCATGTGAAAAAATTACAAACAATTGTTATATTTATGATTATCTGGGTTATTTTAAATGAAAATATTAGGCCCTTCACTTTGATTTCAGGCATTGTAATATCTATTTTTACGCTACAGTTTACAAATCGCCTGCTCAAAATGGACTATTCGGAGGAATTTTATGTGCCTCCAGTGGCAGCTATTGTCTATTTATTCCAGATAATCAAAGAAATTTATCTAGCAGGTTTTGACATGGTCAAACGTATTTTTACGGGAAATGTGCATCCTACCTTTATCGAATATGAAAGTCAGTTGTCGGATCAGATGGCACTAGTTCTTTTAGCTAACAGTATTACGCTGACTCCTGGAACAGTTACAGTTGATCGTTATCAGAATCATATGACCATCTTATCGGCAAATCCCGATGTAGAAGATGTACGAGCTGGAACATACGAGGGTCTTGAGAAAAAGCTGGATAAATTTGAAGGGAGAAACAAATGTTCTTAGATTTCATTATTATTTTGCTTTTAATTGCATCGGTGTTCAGTAGTTTGGTTGTGCTGTTAGGAAAAAATAAATGGGAACGGCTTTTGGGCTATTCCCTCGTATCTGCCAAAATCAACATGCTTATTATTATTTATGCATTGATTTCAAATAAAACATTTTATCTGGATATCGCTTTGATTTATATTATTTTAAGTTATGTTGGTGTTATCGTCCTTGCCAATTACATGATAAGAAGGAGGACACAAGATTGATTTCTACTATCATTGGAAATATTTTAATTTTTATCGGCGTATGTTTTACGTTTATCGGGTTAATCGGTGTGTTCCGATTTAAAGACTTTTATTCTGGACTATTAGCTTCTTCAAAAATTGATACGGTCGCAATGGTTACCCTTATTTTAGGTGTTGCTGTGAGAAGTGGGCTAAACTGGTTTACTTTAAAGGCGTTGCTAATTATGGTGTTTGTCCTTTTTATCAACCCAGTTATCAGCAGTAAAATAGCATTGAGCGCTCGTGAAGACGGGATAGAGGCAGTTGGTAAAGGAGGAGAAAAGCATGGGAGCTGAGACAATCGTTTTTATTTTGTTGATTATCTTTGCACTTTTTAGTGTTTTCGCCACAAACTTAAAGATTGCGATTATTTGCAGCAGTGTCTTCGGAGTGTGGATTTCCTTCGCCTACTTGCTGTATCACGCGCCTGATGTAGCCATAGGAGAAGCAGTTATTGCTAGTTCCTTAGGTACAATCTTATACATTATCACCATAAAGAAATATAAGGATATTACCGTCCGCACTTCAGGCAGCTCATTGCTAAAGGGATTTGTAGCTTCTATCGTATTAATAGCTGCTTGTATCCTTGTTATTTACTTAACAGGAAACACTCAAATTGTCAATGAACCTGCATTAGCTACACTAGTTATGGAAATCTACTTTGCCAATGGAGCTATAATGAATCCAGTCGGAAGTATTCTATTAAATTACCGTGTATTTGATACCTTATTTGAAGCTCTCATGCTCCTAGTAAGTGTTATCGCTGTGGTTCATTTTTCAAAGCAAAAAGGAGGGGCATCAGATGAATAATAGAAAAACACATCCGTCGGATACCCATATGATTTCCATTTTAATGCCTACATTGGTCTTGGTAGGCTGGTACCTTATTTTAAATGGACATATCTCCCCTGGTGGAGGATTCCAAGGCGGTGCTGCCTTAGCAGCTGTCATCATCAGTCATTATTTGATTACACCGACACAGAATATTGATATTAAAAGTTTACAGTCTTTTGAAAAATATGTCTTTATCATTTTGGTATTATGTGCTTCCATCTATGTCCTCATGGGTCTAACTTGGCAATTTCCAGAGTGGTATGAAGCTTATATGATCACTATGAATACACTGATTGGAATCAAGGTTTTCTGTGGATTGTCCATTGTATTTTTACATTTTGTCCCGGAAGATAAGTAAGAAAAGCAGAAGCGCCTTGGTTAGACCCGCCTGGCAAATGTTCTTACCAATCAAATTCGCTTTTTGAGCTACGAAGTGATACCTTCAGGTGCTTTGCATTGGTAAGGCTATTTGACACAAGGGTCTAGGCACTGGAGCTGGACAGGAAGAAAAGCGGAAGTAAAGGAGGAAAATAAATGGATTTGTTAAGTCCAGAAACGGTCAGTATAATTTTGTTTTTTATCGGTATGGCAGGACTGATTCTTCGAAAAAATATGATTATTAGTGTTATCGCTATTGGCATTATGGATGCTGCTATTATTTTATTTTTCGTAACATTCAATGCAAGTATTGATGGGGTTGCACCGATGGTTGCTACTACTATGGCAGAAGCCGTTGACCCAGTTCCCCATGCACTGATGATTACGTCAATTGTTATCGGAGTAGCTCTTAAGGCTGTTACCCTAATTATGATTATCCGTTTATATCGTGTCTATAATACGTTAGATTGGGATGAGGCGAAGAAAATCAGAGAAAGTGAACAAGCAGTATAAAGACAGAGAGATTGTGAGTAGATTGCCGAAAATTGAGTTTTGGCAGGTTACTCACAGCCTCTCTTTTTTATTCTCCTTCATTGTCATCTCTCCTATCGAAATATTTTCAATAAGAAAATTTTTCTAGTAAACTGGAAATAGGAAAATTATATCAAATAATATGGAAAAGAGGTGAGCGCAGTGCGGAAGCGACTCTATAACATTTTACATCATTCCAATAGCAACGAATTACCAACAACTCTCTATGATGGCTTCATGATTATCATTATTATCATAAGCATTATCCCTTTATGTTTCAAAGAGCTAAACAACCTATTGATAATGATGAAGGTGATAACTGGGGTAATTTTTATCATAGATTACCTGCTTAGATGGATTACAGCTGATTTGGCAATGCCCAATCATGGCTATCGGTCTTTTATTTATTATCCTTTGACACCATTTGCACTAATAGATTTGTTGTCTCTTTTAGCACCGTTGACCCTTTTGATATTTATGGTAACAGGCTCACAAGCATTGATACTTTTTCCCTCTACTTTTCTCTTGCTGAGGCTGTTTCGGTTATTTCAAGCATTAAGGATTCTGAAAATGCTACGTTATTCAAAGAACTTTTTTACCATTTTGGAAGTTTTGCACAGAGAAAAGCAATCGCTTCTCTCCGTTTGCTATATTGTCGTTGGCTATGTTATCATTTCAGCACTCATTATGTTTTCAGTGGAGCCACATAACTTTGATAGCTTTTTCGATGCTGTTTATTGGGCGGCAACCGTACTCACTACTGTCGGATACGGGGATATTCACCCACTTACCAACCTTGGAAAACTTGTAAGTATTGTCTCTTCACTTTTAGGTATTGCTGTTGTTGCTTTACCAGCAGGCATTATTACTGCTGGATATTTTGAAGTATTGAATGAGAAAAAGAAATGATCACCATCTATCTAACTATCTAGAATCAAAGCTAAATCCAATGGCAAAGGCTTAAGAGGACATCGACATGTACTTTACTGGAGTTTTTTGATATTTTTTCATATAATGAATATAATATACTTTGCAAAAATTCCCACATCAAGCTATTCATTGGAACTAGATAGGATTTTGTACTGGTAAGATTATTGAGCATGAAAATCTAAGCCTTAGAACTAGAAAATCTTTATATTTCTCACCTTAATAAAAGGGTGCATAGGGAGCTTTTTAGCCTACTCCCACTTTAAAAATACGGGCTTTCAACCGCGAGCCTAAAGGTGTCGTGGTTTTTTGCTAATATATTCATTACTTATAGGGGGTATTACAAGATGGATGAGAATAAAGATAAAAATCAAAAGAAAAAAATGACCACTGCCTTCGGTGCTCCAGTGCCCAATGATGATGATGCAAAAACAGCGGGCAAGCGAGGACCTATGCTATTGGAGGATGCCTGGTACCTTGAGAAGCTAGCACATTTTGATCGAGAAGTAATTCCTGAACGTAGAATGCATGCAAAGGGGTCTGGTGCATATGGTACTTTCACCGTAACAAATGATATTACAAAATTTACAAAAGCTGCCTTATTCTCTGAGGTCGGCAAGAAAACAGATATGTTTATTCGTTTTTCAACAGTAGCTGGGGAGCGTGGTGCTGCTGATGCTGAGCGTGATATTCGCGGTACAGCAATGAAATTCTACACTGAAGAAGGAAACTGGGATCTTGTAGGGAATAACACACCTGTATTCTTCCTAAGAGACCCAAAACGTTTCCCGGATTTAAACCATGTTGTAAAGCGTAATCCACACACAAATATGAAAGACCCACAAGCAAACTGGGATTTTTGGTCTTCATTACCTGAGGCATTACATCAAGTCACCATTACAATGAGTGACCGTGGTATTCCGGCCAGCTATCGTCACATGCATATGTTTGGAAGTCATGCTTACAGTATGATTAATGCTGATAATGAACGTGTATGGGTTAAATTCCATTTCCACACACAACAAGGCATCAAGAACATCACAGATCAAGAAGCAGCAGATTTAGTTGGCCGCGACCGTGAAAGCCATCAGCGTGACCTATTCAACGCAATTGCTGATGGTGATTATCCGAAGTGGAAAATGTACATCCAAGTTATGACCGATGAGCAAGCGAAAAATATGCCATATAACCCTTTTGATCTTACAAAAGTTTGGTATAAAAAAGATTTCCCACTAATTGAAGTAGGTGAAGTGGAATTGAATCGCAATCCAGAAAACTATTTCGCAGATGTTGAACAAGCTGCCTTCGCACCTGCAAATATTGTTCCTGGAATTAGCTACTCTCCAGACAGAATGTTACAAGGACGCTTATTCTCTTATGGAGATGCCCAACGTTATCGCCTAGGTGTAAACTATTGGCAAATTCCTGTTAACTATCCTAAGCATGCGAAAGGATTCCATCCATATCACCGTGATGGAGCAGCACGGATCATGAATGCCAGTGAAGGAGCAGACAATGTCTCTTATTCACCGAACAGCTACGGTGAATGGTTAGATTCCAAAGAACACCAAGAGCCACCACTAGACATTGACGGTGCTGCTAACTACTGGAACTTCCGTGAAGATGACGACAATTATTATGAACAGCCAGGAAAATTATTTAACCTGATGACTGATGAAGAGAAGCAACGCTTATTTGAGAACACTGGTCGTAATATGCAAGGAACGACGAAGGAAATTCAATTAAGACACATTCACAACTGCTACAAAGCTGATCCTGCCTATGGAGAAGGAGTTGCGAAAGCATTAGACATTCCCATGAGTGAAGTGGAAGCGGCTATGACTGAAGAATAGAGTGAAACTTTATCCAAGAGAATATTCCTACAAAAAAACCGAGCGAAATGCTCGGTTTTTTTTAAAAATTCACTTTACAGATTGGATTTTACTGTATACGTATGTTTTCTCTTCGGATTGGCTGGATACCCCCCTTTTCCCATCACCTCCTCCTGCTCAATAATTTCATATTGATAAAGTGCCATAAAACATGAGCAACATTCAAACAATAGAAAAATTTTAGGGACATGGATAGATTGGCAGGTACAAGGAACAAGAGTCAGCAGAAACCTGTATTATCGAAACTGTCGTGACCTGTTTATAGAGGTTACAAGCGGTCCTCACATAGTAGATCACAACATTTTAACAGCAGACTACGATTTTGATAATCACGCTCAAGGTGGGGCCTATATCAATAATTTAATCCGAATGTTCAAATTATAGAAAAAGGAGAGGATGTATATCTTTCTCTTACAATCTCTGAAGGGGTTTGAGTCATTCCTGGGAGAAGTCCAATCTACGAACACTTTGGAGAGAGTCCGTATTGTAGATGTAGAATTTGAAAATCCCGATGGAAGCGAAGTAATTCTAGATACAGATTTATTAGGAAACCAACGGAAAGGAAAGAAAAGAGTGTTGTACGACCAATCACTACATTACAAGCAGGAAAAAACTATATAAAAATTGGGGGATAGTATTACAAAAAGCCATGGGAATGTCTGAAAAGACATCCCTATGGCTTTTTAGTTCAAAGTATAGCGTTGTCCCTTCAGTGCAAATAAAACTTCTTCCGCAATGTTTGTAATGTGGTCACCTGCGCGCTCAATATATTTATTAATCAAGATTGCGTACGCTGTTCCAAAGACTTTCCCATCTACTACTTGAATATGGGTAATGAATGATGTCAATACTTCTTGGTATAGCTCATCAATTTTTTCATCCATGGCCGCTGCTTCTTTCACTTTGACCTTGTCTTCATTTTTTAAACCATCGAATACAAACTCTAACATTTTTATAACGATTTCCATCATAGCGACTAATTTATCTACATTTTTTTCATAGTGCTCGATAGAATCTTTTTCCTTAATTAAGATGATATATTCGGCTATATTTTTTGTATAATCTGCAATACGTTCATATTCATATGATAGTCGCATAATCATCAAAACTTTTCGTAGGTCTGATGCTACAGGCTGCTGGCGAATAATCATCAATGTTGCTTCTTCAACAATTTCTTCTTGTAAATCATCAATTTTTTGGTCTTGTTTGATAATTTTTAGTGCTGTGTCTGCATCCAGCGTTTTTAATGCCCCTACACTTTTTTGATAAATGTCGATGACATGAGAAGACAAGTCTTCAATCATTCCTAGCATTTCTGCATAATTTACATCTATTCTTGCTTTTGCCATTTTATCTCCTCCCAATTATCCGAATCGACCTGTAATGTAGTCTTCTGTCCGCTTATCTTCTGGCGTTTTGAAAATCTTATCTGTATCACCGTACTCAATTAATTCACCCATTAAGAAGAAGGCTGTTTTATCTGAAATACGGGCAGCTTGTTGCATAGAGTGGGTTACGATAATAATAGTGTACTCCTTTTTTAAGCTTTCCATCAAGTCTTCCACCTTTTGAGTGGCAATAGGATCCAAGGCAGAGGTTGGCTCATCCATTAAGATTACCTCTGGCTCCATGGCAATCGCACGAGCAATACAAAGACGTTGTTGTTGACCTCCAGATAAGCCCATAGCTGATTTATTCAAACGGTCTTTCACTTCATCCCATAGTGCTGCACTGCGCAGTGATTTTTCAACCATTTCACTTAATTTCTTTTTATCCTTCATTCCTTGACAGCGTAAGCCGTAAGCAACATTGTCAAAAATACTCATCGGGAACGGATTTGGCTTTTGGAAGACCATTCCAACACGTGTTCTCAGTTTCATTACATCAATATCAGAATAAATATCTTGTCCATCTAATTGTACTTTTCCAGTAATTTTTACTTTATCAATCAGATCATTCATACGATTTAACGTTCTAAGGAATGTAGACTTTCCACAACCAGACGGTCCGATAAAAGCTGTTACTTTCTTTTGTGGAATTTCAATATTAATGTTGTGAAGTGCTTGAAAGCTGTCATAAAATAGATTTAACTCTGTTACTTGAAATTTATTTTCCATTTCTATCACCTTTTACCTTAGTAGTTAGCTCTGCTGAATTTTTTTAATACTAGTCGGGAAATAATGTTTAGTGAAAAAACGATAACTAAAATAACAATTCCTATCGCTGATGCCATTTGCACATCTCCAAACTCTCTTACTGAAATGAAAGCACGTAGAGTCAAAGTTGCCCCTCTTTCTAAAAACGATAAATGTCCAGTAGCTGGATTCATCGGCATAGATGCAAAGGTCCCAACAGTAAACATTAAAGCTGCTGACTCTCCTACAATACGTCCAGTTGAAAGAATAATTCCTGTCACAATTCCCGGCATAGCACTCGGCAGAACTACTTTGTAAATCGTTTGAATTTTATTCGCTGCTAACCCATAAGATGCTTCACGATAACTCATTGGGACAGATTTTAAAGCTTCTTCTGTTGTACGCATCATAATTGGAAGTAATAAAATCGACATGGTTAATGCACCTGACAAAATAGACATTCCTAGATTAAGTAATTGTACAAACATCAACATACCGAATAATCCGTACACAACTGATGGAATTCCTGTCAAAATTTCTGTTGCAAAACGAATAATACTAACAATGCGTCCTGGTTTCGCATATTCAACCATATAAATTGCCGCCAAAATTCCAAAGGTCGCTGCGATTGCCAGTGTCAAAACAACTAGCATGACTGTGGAAACAATCATTGGAAACACACCGCCACCTGGAATACGAACCATCAATACCATTTCATTTGACCCATTTAAGGCTTCTAGTACTTCTGTAGCAGTTGTATTTGCAGTAACCATCATTCCGTTAATATCTTCAATATGTTGACCTTTTTCGACTGGAAATAGATTATCTTCATTATCAACAGCCTCGTTCGCAGGTGAATTTTCATCAATCCAAGTCACAATATAGGCACCTTCTGAATACTCAAAGGCTATTCCTGTATTTTCTGAAAACAGCGCATCATTTTCTAAGGAACCAGGGTTTGAAAAAGTTTCCTCTGTTGTAAAATTGATAAAACTAACAATATCCTCGTGATTATTTCGTAAAAAGTCAGTCGAGATAAGCGACCAGCCATTTGAGAAAATAAACACGATAATCGCAACCAATACACCAATTGATATTCCTGATGCTAACCAAGTAAGGGATACCGCAATCCCATCTTTCATTTTTCGATTGAACATTACGAATCACCCGCCTTTTTTTGTATCTTTGAAAGTATCAAGTTGATAATAACAATAAAGAAGAATAAAACAACCGCTGTGGAGAACAACATTTGCGCTTGTAATTCCGTTGCATATCCTTGCTCTAAAGCAATATTCGTCGTTAACAAGCGGACACGATCAAAGATTGTCGTTGGAATTCCACCTTCTGGGTTTCCGGCTACTAAAATGACAGCCATTGTTTCTCCAATTGCACGACCAACACCTAGAACAACTGCTGTTAAAATTCCCGATTTCGCCGCCGGCATAACTACCTTGAAAATCGTTTGAATATGTGAAGCTCCTAAAGCTAATGATCCTTCCTTGTAACTTTTTGGTACAGCTCTAATCGATGTCACAACAACAGTCACAATTGTCGGCAAAATCATTATCGTTAACACCAAAATAACTGCCAAGAGAGAATCTCCTGATGGATGTGGTGAAATCGACTCAATCGCCGGCGCTATCACTGCAAATCCGAATACTCCATATAGTACCGATGGGATTGCCGCAAGTAGCTCAACCGCAGGCTGTATGAGATTGGCTAACGGCTTCGGTGCAATCTCTGCAATAAAAATTGCCGTTAATAGTGCAATTGGAACACCAAGAATAATTGCTCCAAATGTGGCCAACAGGGAGTTGATAATCATATACCCTATACCAAATTCTCTGAAACTAGGTCGCCAATGCATCCCTGTTACAAAATCTAAAAAATTGTACGTCCCATATACGTTATTGGGAAAAAAGGGAGCCAGTCCCCTACTAAAAATTAATATGATAATTGCCACTACACTAATCACTGCGAAAGCAGCTGCAGTGAAAAACAACCCATGAAAAAACTTTTCTTGCCAGATACGTTTACGACTCACGCCCATATCCTTTTCCACATAAACACCTCATCTCAAATGATCATTGAACTTCGTTCATAATAAGAAAAGCGCAAGCTAGGCAAACTTATACTTTCTTATCTTCATATAAAAACAGCACACGTGCTGCCTTAACAAAGGGAAAAAATTCCCTTTTAAGACAGCACAAAATAGGGGAGAGTCCCCCTATTTTTGTTTAATCTAATTCACTCCATGACGTAATATTACCTAGATAAATATCTCTAATTTGCTCAACTGTTAAATCTGTCACTTCATTATCTGGGTGAACAATAAATACAATTCCGTCTTTTGCGAACGTTGCTGTTTCAGCTCCATCACCTAGCTCAGAATCTAACACTTCACGGGAAGCAAAGCCAATATCAAATGTTCCATCTTGCGCACCACTAACTCCTGCTCCAGACCCTTGTGACATATAAGAGAATGTAACTTGCGGGAACATGGCCCCGAATACCTCTGCCACTGCTACTACTGAACTTTCTGTTGAAGTAGAACCACCTAAAGATAATGAACCAGCTAAACCTTCATGCTGAGATCTATCAAAACCTTCTGCTCCCTCAACATCAACAATTACTCCCGCAGATTCCAATGCCTGAAGCCCTTCAGTTGATCCGATAAACTCTATAAAAGCACGAGCTACATCTGATAGTTCATCTTCCACATAAACCATATTAAAAGCACGGGCAACTTCATAAGTACCATTTAAAACATTTTCCGCTGTTGGGGCTACTCCACCGACACTTTTCCCTACGATTTGTCCCTCATTTGCGTCTACTGTAGCAAATGAAACATATCCAATCGCTGCTGGGTTTTGTGCAACCTCTGTTGCTACAACCCCATTACCATCTCGAATGATTGCATCTGTTGTCATTAAGTTATCATCATCTGTATTTATATCCATCAATTCTTCAAATGCCGAACGTGTACCAGATCCTTCTTCACGGCTGATAACTGCAATTGGAGTATCTCCATTTGCTTCATCTCCAGATGTATTACCGCACCCTGTTGTTATTCCTATTGCTAATGCCACCATTCCTAAAAAGGACATCTTCTTTTTCATCATATTTCCTCCAAATAACTATGTTATTTTTTTATTTTATGTTTTACATTTCTTAGTATAATATTCATTTTTTAAGGAAGTATGGATGGAGTGTAAATGTTTTGTAAATTATCATTTTGAAGATGAAAAATTTTTATTTTTATAAAAATATTTTACAAGCGGGCAATTTACACCTAAGAATAATTGCAAATAAGCTAGATCAATAGGCAAGTTTACCCTATCGACCTAGCTCTTTTTAGAATTTATAATGAATCGCGTCTGAATACTGATGAATTAAATTCTGATTCAATTCATCTCCGCCGTCTAAGTTAGCTGAGTAGAAAATCGGCGGTGCTTTCATTCCACTTTCTACTAACTTTTGGCAAGTTTCCACAATAATAGTATTTAATACAGTTGCCCCAACAACAGTTGAAGTTGCTCCAACTTTTTGCTCAATACCTTGAATATCACAACATGCATCACCGATATGACCATGGTTATCGATAACAATATCTGCTAGTTCATACAAACATTTTCCACTTGAATGACGACTTTTGGCTGATTTAGAATATTTCACATTTGTTAGTGCAATAATCTTCACACCTAGACTTTTTGCATGAAATGCTAAGTCAATGATAATTGGATTTCTTCCGGAAACAGAATGTAAAATAAGCACATCACTCTGTTTGAAAGGAACATTTTTACCCAAAATTGTTCCATAACCTTCTAGACGCTCCATTTGAGAAGTAAAAGTAATCGGTGTACGATCTAACATACATTCGCGAGCGAAAATCGGGTTGATGGTCATCATTCCACCAGCTCGATAATACATTTCTTCTGCAAGAATACCAGCATGACTAGCACCAAAAATAAATACGGAATTCTTTTTTAAATTTGCTTCCATTAATAATGTAATACTGGCTTCAATGTTCTCTGTTTCTTCCGTAAAAACTTCCGTTAAGATAGCTTGAACTTTTTCAACATATTGATACATATTAGAATCCTCCAAATAGGCTGCCAATTCCACGACCGATAATTCCCCATAGAGATAAATCATTTCCGCCGAAGATTAATAACCAGATAGTTGAACAAAATCGGAATATCAAATGCTAGCTTTGCACCAGGAACCAATTTCTCAGCAATCCCTTGGAAAGAAGGGATGATTTGGTTAATTAATAAGCGCACACCATAAAGCATGATTAACAATCCTGCACCGAATCTTAATGCTGCATTGAAGGCGAACATGACTAAGTTCCCATCCTCTTGTACTAGAGAAGGAGCAATGATACCAACAACAATGTTCATTACAAGCATGACTAATGCACCTGTAATCGAGATTTCACGGAAGAATCCAAGCCCTTCTGGAATATTTAAATCTTCTGTTGATTTTTCTTTGTTCCCTACACGTTTTGCAACAAACCCTGAAATAAGTGATAAAATTCCTGTTGGGTGACCGATTAAGAAACTGTCATCACCAATTACATCCCATACATATTTACGCATAATCCAAGGCATGAATGACCAGTAAAATGCAGATAATACCGCTCCTAGACCGATTAATAACCCACCTTCCAAACCTGCCTCAACTCCAGCAGCAACAAAGATGAATGGGAACCACCATAACATGTGACCAGTTAAGAAAATTGTTTTTACTGGTGTGAAGCGAGCAATAACTAAATGAATAATAAGACCGATAAACATTGCTAGACCAATGGCTCCACCATGTTCAGCAGTAAAAGTTACATCTGATAACCCTTCCGCCACTTGAACCCCTAATTCTGTTTGTACAGCAACGTTTAATGGAGCAATGGCACCAACTAACATTCCTACACCAGCATCTAAAATAACCATACCAAATGCTGCTGATAAAGAGCCTTTGATAATGTCAGATACAGATTTTCTTTGGATAATTAAGCCAATCATTGCAATTAATCCAAGCAACACTGGCGGATTTCTTAAAATATGATCTGTAATAAAATTCATGTTTGTAACCTCCTAATTTTTTCTACTAAACCCTGCGACTAACTTACAGGAGTAGAGATACTTTATCAATCCGGCGAATTGCAGTTTATATTTCCGAAGAACCAATCCATTGGGGAGACGGAAATTTTGTGAAAATCATATTTTTACTAGCTATTGCAGAACGTGATAAAAAAGGATTAGAGATATTTTTCGAAAAATTATATGACGTAATGAGTAGTCAGAAAGCTGAGAAGAAAATGATGGTGGCAAAAGCTTACGAGGAGTTTCTTTTTCAATTGATAGAGAGAGAGTCAAAATGCTAGCCTTTTGACTCTCCCTATTTTTAGCCTAGCATCACCTATTATTCTCTCAAGGGATATGATAAACTATCAAAGTAACTACTTAGCGTAGGATGGTTCAAAGAAAAGAGTTACAAGGCTAATAGCTTGCTCTAACTATACCTGAGTTCCATTTTTTCATGTTTCTTTTGAAGCCGGTAGAGGTGTCAATTCTTCTCCATTCGTAGCAATTACCTGCTTATACCAATAATAGCTATCCTTCAAATATCTCTCACCACTACCTTTACCATAATCATCTAAATCTACATAAATAAAACCATAACGCTTACTCATCTCTGAAGATGAACAGCTTACAAGATCAATTGGTCCCCAAGGATAGTAACCGAGAACTTCTACACCGTCTTTTATTGCCTCTTTCATTTGACTAATGTGTTGTCGTAGAAAATCGATACGGTAATCGTCGTGCAAAGTCTTATCTTCATTTATTGTTTCATAAAAACCCATGCCATTTTCTGTAATCATTATCGGCAATTGGTAACGATCATAGTATTCGTTTAAAGCAATTCTTAGCCCAATCGGATCGATACCCCAGCCCCACTCATTTGTTTTTATATCAGGATTTCTAGAAGGTTCTTCACTATCGGAATCAAGAATCATCGTATAGTAATAAGAGAAGCTAACAAAATCAACGGTATTTTTTAAATCAATTTCGTCATTAGGACCAAATTCTACATCAATATTATTTTCTTCAAAGAATCTAAAGGAATAATTTGGGTAATAGCCACGAACAAGTACATCCGAAAAGAAATACTGCATTTGATTGTACTTTAGGGCAGCTAAAACATTTTTAGAATCACATGTTGCCGGATAGGCGTTTCCGTAACATGACATCATCCCAATTTGAAAATCTTCGTTCATGTCTTTAGCAATTTTGGTTGCCCTAGCACAAGCTACCATTTCATTATGAACACCTTGATACTTCGCAGTTAAAATATTATCAACCTTATCTTCCGGTATACCTAGGTGATTAAACGATTCATGAGTAATCAAATTAATCTGATTAACTAAAATCCAATATTTCACTTTGCCCTTATAACGATTAAATAGCACCTTACAATATCTTGTGAAAAAATCTATCATTTTACGATTATACCAGCCGTCATACTTTAATGCTAAATGAAGTGGCATCTCATAATGCGATACAGTAATTAACGGCTCCATTCCTTGTGCAATTATTTCATCAATTAAATTATCGTAAAACTTTAATCCAGCTTCATTAGGCTCCAGTTCATCTCCATTTGGAAAAATTCTCGCCCAACTAATTGATGTTCGAAAAGAATTCATACCCGTTTCTGCAAGTAATTTTAAATCTTCTTTATAGGTATAATAAAAATCTATTCCATCTCTTTTCGGAAAACGAGCACCCTTATCAGATAATAATTCATCAATATCGACGGTTGATAATTCTTTATTTGACTTTTTATTAAGAGCCACATCATCCCGAAACTTATTAATATCTGCAACACTTAAGCCTTTACCCTCGGCTAGATAAGCACCCTCAATCTGATTGGCAGCAACTGCACCGCCCCAGAAGAAGTTTTTTGGAAATACATCCGGATTTTTTTTCATCGTAAATTCTCCATTCTATGAATTGCCTTAGTCAGTAAACTTTTTATACTTTAAGCGGATTGTGTAATTTGTTCTCCTGTTTCCTGAGCAACCAGTTTTTGTTCGTAATTTTTGAAAAATGGATAGTATATTGCACCGTAAATTAAGAAGTTAACAACAAAGAGCATGCTACCTCTAATACTTGCAGTGGCAATAGCGGCTGAAAAAACCGACGGAACAGTCCAAACAGCAGCAAGAGGATAGGCCATTCCTGGTACTATACCTGTTGTAAAAGCAAAATAAGTTACAAATGTACATACAATTGGTGCTAAAAAGAATGGAATGGCAAGGGTAGCATTTAATACAATTGGTAATCCAAACAAAATTGGTTCGTTAATATTGAAAAAGCTAGGAATAATGCTCAAGTTCCCTAATTGCTTCAACACCTTGGACTTTGAAAAACACATAAACAGGCACAGAGCCAAGGTTCCTCCACCGCCGCCAATCCATAAAAATGTGAAGATAAACGGTTGAACACCAATGTTCGGAATAGCTTGACCGGCTGCTACCGCTGCCATGTTTGCCTCAGCATTAATAGTCCAGATTGGCATCATTATACTCATTAAAGCCGCTGGGTGTATCCCAAAGAGCCACATGATACAAGTCAAACTAACAAAAATTAGCGGTGCCAAAATAGAATTGGATGAAACACTTAATAACGGAGTCACTATCGTACTAATCAATTCATTAACATCAAAACCTAGAAAATGAACAACTCCCCAGATAATAAGAACAGATATTGCCATCGGTATTAATGCTGAGAAACTACTACTTACATTAGAAGGAACGGAACCAGGTAATTTAATACCAATATTCCACTTTTCACAAAGACGCACCACTTCTACTGCTAAAATAGCTGTAATTATTGCTGTAAAAATCCCCTCTCCACCTAAATGGGTGACACTTAAAAAACTACCCTCTTCAAAAGATGTAATATTCATTGTTAGAAAGAAGGTAAACACGGCAGATACTCCACCAGATAATCCATCTAAATTGTAAGAGTTCGCCAAGCGGAGTCCAATACCAAAGCAAGCATAAATTGCTAGTAAGCTTAAACTCATTTGGAATGGTATCAAAAACTTAGAGACTAAATCTGGATTACTGGCGAAAAAATTTACATAGCCATTAGGCCATGGAATACTTGGTACTAATAAAAATAAAGAACCTATTACAGTGATTGGAATCGTTGCAACCAATCCATCACGAACTGCACTTAAATGGCGTTGATTGGAAACTTCAGTCATTATTGGGAGCGTTTTATTTTCGATAAAATTCATTGCATTTTTCATTATTTATCTCCTTCTCTGCTAAAAATACTAGACTCACTTCAGCCAACCCATAGCAATTTTTAAACGCATTCATTAGTTTATTTACTACGTTCTGGTTCCGACTCATGTTCCTTCTTCCATTTCTTTTTCTGATTTTTTTACTTTCTTTCTAGAAGCTGTCCCATACTCTACAGATATACATAACTCCAAATGAAATACCCTACTTCATCTGCAGCTACTCATTTACTTTTTTGATAACAAAATGTTTATATGATTTTTCTGGAAAAATAAAATAATTCACAATGGTACCGCGTACATTTTTGTTCTATAATAATAAAGATGACACAAGGTAGTTGCTCTAAGAGTCGTCAACTTCTTACTAGATATTGATACCATTTAATTAACCACTATCATGTGTCTTAAAATGACACTTTTTGATTAAAAAAATATCCATATTTACCCGATACAATTTACTCAATAAGTACAATTCATCTGCATACCATTTTACTATTCCATTCTCCCTTCTTTGATATGCAGAGAGTGAAAGATTAAGGTATTCAGCAACAGACAATTGATTTAAGCCATTGTGAACCCTTAATGTTTTTGGAGACATTTTCACATTCATCACCTCACTTTTTGTATCTCTACAAGACACTTTTATATTAACATACAAAAATCTGATCAGTCAACCCTTCAAATGACACTTTTTATAATATGAAAATTGTGTTTGTGTCGTTTTGGATATATAATCTTATGAAAGGAGAGGTTTTCATGAACAACGAAAAGAAAAGTTTTTACATGATAGTTGGAGAAAGTATTGAAAAAGAACGAAAAAGACAAAAATTAAGTGCAGAAGAATTAGGAGATAGAATTGGAGTGAAAAAAAAGACTATTCGTAGATATGAAACTGGTGAGATAAGAATTAATATGGAGAGGTTAGAATCAATCGCCTTAGCTTTAGGTATTTCAATTAGTTCTTTAGTGTGCAATCATGACAAAGATGAGCTTAATAATGATGATCTTAGCATCCAAAAAGAACTGCAAAGAATGATAGATGGGCTTAAATCAGGAAAATATGCTTCTTTTGATGGTCAGAGTATTGCTGAACTTGTTGAAGGAGACAAAGAGTTACTGACCGCCTCTCTAGAAAATTCATTGCTTTTGGCAAAAAGAATTGCTAAAAAAAATTGATATCTGATGAAATTGAATACGTGTGAGTCTTATAAAATAGTGAAGTGTAATCCCTAAAAATTCTGGTGAACCACGAATTCCCAGAAGACTCATATGTTCTAGTTGAAAAAATAGGAATTCAATAAAGGTCTTTTCCTTTTTCGAATTCCCATTTTATTTGATATTTTATTTCTCCAACACTTGCCAATCAACTAAAAATCTTTCAATCTCTCATCTACTTTACCAACTCCCCCCTAACTACTAACCTATTTGCTCCACCATCAGCACAAGTGATTAACGTAATTATTGCTTTCCCTTCTATTTCATCCAGCACCTCCATCGCAGTAGGTGGTACAACTTCCGTACTAGTTACCACATATGTAAAATAACCAGTATCATCACTTATCACCACTTCATCACCTATATTCACCCTATCCAATGGACTGAATAATAAGTCAGGATTCCGCATGTGATGGCTTGTTAGTGTATAATTCCCCTGTCCCATTACTTGTTCATGTGACATAATAGAAGCTCCCAAAAACATGGCTTCGTCTGTTAGAGTGTTTAAAATAGGTAGATCCAAGCCAACTGCTTCAATTTGTATGCGCCCTATGACCATATAGCTAGCGTCCGCATACATACTAGCTCGCAGTACCGCATCTGTCGTTACTTCCCTTACGTCCGCAAAATCTATTACACCTTCATTTTCTCTATTCTCTCGCATTTGTTCTTCTGTTATTGCTAACAAAGTATCTGTGTTTCGTTGTATTAAGAAGTCACGGATAGGATACTGCAACATAATCCCTATCCCCACCATAATCAATAATACGGACAATATTTTTATAATCTTATTTTTTGTTATTTTCACTTTATGCACTTCCATTTCTATTAAACTAAAATAGTATCTTCCCCTATTATAAAGCAAAAAACAGAGAGTTTCCTCCCTGCCTTTCGTTAATTTCTTATCTTATTTTGTAGCTTTCTTATACTTAAATCCTAATACAGTACCTAACATAGCGATTAATGCACCTATGCCCATTGCACTAGCACCTTCGGAAGTTTGTGGCAACGTATCAGCTTTGCTATCTTCGTTAGTGTCAGTATCTGTGTCTGTGTCTGTGTCTGCATCCACATCTGCATCTGCATCCGCATCTGTATCTACATCCACATCCGCATCTGTATCTGCATCCACATCCGCATCTGTATCTGCATCCACATCCGTATCTGCATCTGCATCCGTATCTGCATCTGCATCTGTATCTACATCCGCATCTGTATCTGCATCCACATCTGTATCTGCATCCACATCCGCATCTGTATCAATCGCAACTAATGAGTCAAAAGCATCTTGCAACTCAATTAATGCGGCTTGTAGCTCAGCAATATCGCTTTCTAATGAAAATGCTCTTACGTTAAATCTTGCTAATAGCTCTTGCGCTTGATTTAACGCAGTCATAAGTCTATTCCAAGAAGCATCAGTAAAGTTTGAAGCTTGTAATTCTTCTAATTCCGCAAGAATATCGTCAACTAATGTTTGTAATTCTTGTAGAATACCTTCAAGTTCTTCTTCTGCATTATCAGTACCGTCTTCTACTTCAGTATCCTCACCATTTTCAGTTTCTTCTTCATCTGTTTCTGGCGTTGGAATGTCCGAGTCATTTAAACCTGGGTTTGGAATGTATCCGTCTTGGTCACGCATTAAAATACGTCCTTCTATTCTTGGTGAAATCACTCCGTGGTCCTGGATATAGGCAACTAGAGCTTCATCCACTGTCATCGACTGTCGAACTAATGTTGAATAGTCTCTAAGCATCGCATATCCGTCACCACCAGCTCCAATAAAGTTATTAGTAGCTAGGGTGTAGACTCTATCTAGCTCAAGCGGCTCGCCATCTATCATAATATCTACAACACGGTCACCTTCTGGTCGTGTGAAGTCAACAGTAAAAGTCATTCCACCAACTTGCGGGAATCTGCCCCCACTAATCGGCGATAGCGCTGTTCCGTGCTCTAATGCATCTTTTAGTACTTGCCCAGTTAATTCACGTACTTCTATATAGTTTCCAAATGGAAAAACAGAAATAATATT
>DAIDKD010000018.1 GCA_027451065.1 Bacillaceae bacterium
ACTGCGACAACATTTAGCCCCATTGCTTTTGCATATTGAACTGCTAAGTGACCTAATCCACCAATTCCAAAGATTGCTACCCACTCACCAGGCTTTGCTTTGGATACTTTTAATGCTTTATATGTTGTTACCCCAGCACAGAATAATGGTGCTGCTTCAACAAAACCGATATTATCAGGAATTTTTACAACGTAGTCAGCTACTGCTAAACAGTATTCTGCATAGCTTCCGTCAATTGAATATCCTGCATTCTGTTGTTCCTTACATAATGTTTCACGGCCAGTGATACAATATTCACAGTATCCACAGGCAGAATATAACCAAGGAATTCCTACACGGTCTCCTACTTTGATGTGCTCAACATCTTCTCCTATTTCTACAACAACCCCAACTCCCTCATGACCTGGAATAAGTGGAAGCTTAGGTTTTACAGGCCAATCCCCATGAGCTGCATGCAAGTCCGTGTGACAAACTCCACATGCTTGAATATGTACAAGTGCCTCTTTTGGCCCTACTTCTGGTTTCGGTACGTCTTTAATCTCTAACTTCTCTTTAAATTCATTTACAACCGCTGCTTTCATTAGTATTTCCTCCTTTGTTCAATTTTAATAAGTAACCGCTTTCAATTGCACTTCTATATTATTTTATCAAAATAATCAATAAATTACAATATTTTTTACATTCTAGATACTATCTGACATATTTTCTTTACTCTTGCCATCTTTTTAGTGGGCATCCGCGACAAATTCGAAAGCACTATGATATAATATAAAGGAGTCTAATGAAGAAAGGATTTGGATACCATGATTGCTCGAAGGAGCATTTGGCAAAGAAAAGATTCTTCCTACACCTAGCGTTGTTTCTTGTACAATGAAAAAAAGTACAAAAAAACAACGAAGGTAGGCGAAATTATGTGTGACAGGCGAATGTGTTATTTCTTCAGCGATATATAGCTTAGTTTATTCTCGTAAACTAACTGTGTATTGCAAGTAGTTAGTTTACAAATACCAAGAGAAAACAACTAACTACAAAAAGTGAGGAAATAACAATGAAAACATTTAAATGTCAAGAAATTGGAGTAATTATATTAGGGTCTTTTGTTTTGGCTGCAAGTATATTCTATATTCAAGCACAGAACAACCTTGCTGAAGGTGGATTTCTCGGGATTGCCTTAATTCTGAAAAATCTTTTTCATATTTCACCTTCCATTACAACAATACTACTAGATATACCAATTATTATCGCATCATGGAAAGTGTTAGGAAGTAAAATGGTAGTTCACACATTGATTGGTTCTGTCTCCTTCTCTATCTTTTATACACTATTGGAGACATATTCAACATTCACTGTTGATTTAAGCGATTTCATGTTGCTAGCTTCTGTTTTAGGCGGAGCTCTTGTCGGAGTAGGCCTTGGTATGATTTTAAAATTTGGTGGTGCCACTGGTGGAGATGACGTGCTTACTATCTTAATAAGCAAGAAGTCAAAATTCACAGTGGGGCAAATATATTTTGTTTTTGATGTAATTGTATTGGCACTTTCACTATTCTATTTAAATTGGCATCAACTGGCATATACAATGCTATCACTTGCAGTTTGCTCAAAAGTGCTGGACTTTATTTATTATGGAAAGCAACCAGAAAAAACTTCTATCAAACTTGCAAAGAAACACGTTGCTGCTGAATAAGAAAGCGTAAGGGCAGTAGGTAAGTGGAGAAAACTCCCACTTACCTACTGCCCTTTTTCTTTACGCAATGATATCTTCACTTCGGAATTGAAGTTGGTACATTTGATGATACTTCCCTTTTCTTTCCATTAATTGTTCATGATTGCCTTGCTCGACAATTTCTCCTCGATCCAATACTAAAATTTGATCTGCACTTCGAATTGTTGATAAGCGGTGGGCGATGATGAAAGTTGTTCTTCCTTTTTTCACTACTTCTAAAGCTTTCTGAATCACGCTCTCAGTCTCCGTATCAATATTTGCAGTTGCTTCATCCAAAATCAATATCGCTGGATCAAAAGCAAGGGCTCTTGCAAAGGAAAGAAGTTGACGTTCTCCTGTAGAAAATGTACTTCCTTTTTCCAAAACTACTTCATCTAATCCATTGGTAAGACGAGCAATAAATTCATCCGCTCCTACAGCTTTTAGCACTTCTTCAATCTTTTCCCTCGAAATTCTTTCGTTATTTAGATTAATATTCGTAGCAATTGTACCTGTGAATAGGAATGGATCTTGCAGGACAATTCCCATATGCTCACGATACTCTTGCTTTTTCATTGTTGCTATTTCTTTTCCATCTATGGTTACTTTGCCTTTTTGGTAAGGATAAAAGCCAAATAAAACATTCATGATAGAACTTTTTCCCGAACCAGTATGACCGACTAAAGCAATGGTTTCACCTTTTTTGGCATGAAAAGTAATATTTTTTAGTACGGTATCTTGACCATTGTAGGAGAAAGATACATTTTCAAAGGAAACATTCCCTTCGTACCGTGGCGATTTCTGCTCACTTAACTCCTCACCAGGTTCATCCATTAATGCAAACACTCGCTCCGCCGATACGATGGCTGCCTCTAGGTTAGCCAATTGATTTACCATTCCGGTCATTGGGCGAAACAAACGATTTAAATAATCTACAAAGGCATATAACATTCCAACTGAAATTGCTGCTGATGTAGATAGAAATTCTCCACCAAAATACCAAATAATAGCTACGAAAGCTAAATTCCGCAAAGTTCCTACTAAGTTATGAGAAGTTGCTGCATTAAGATGTAATAACTTCTTTTGATTTGCATAGTAGTCTTCGTTGAATTCGTCAAACTCTCGCTTTGTTCTTTCTTCTTGACGAAATATTTGAATGATACTCATTCCAGAAATACTTTCATTTAATATACCATTAATATCAGACAAACGAGAGCGAATTCGTTTATTGTACTCCGTTGCAAATTTCCGATAAACAACAATCCAAATATATAAAATTGGAATGATAATGGAACATATCAATGCCAAGCGATAATCCAAGAAAAATAACGCGATTAAAATCCCGGCAATTTGCACAACTCCCGAACAAAAAGTTGCCAAGACAGTAACATACAATTCCCGAACCGCCTCCGTATCATTCGTTATTCTAGATACTATTTTACCCGCCGGCAATCCGTCAAAATACTTGATAGGAATTGTTTGGGTGTGATGAAAAACATCTTCGCGCATTTTCTTGATGACTCTATTGGCGGAAATCTCCAAATAATATCTTTGCCCATAGGCGAAAATTGCGGAGATAATGGTGAAAAACATATATTTTCCAGCCAACTGAAAAATTGCTGCCATGTTCCCTCCAGATGATTGAGCCCCAATAATATGTCCATCTATCATTTGTTTGACAATAAATGGTCCCATTAGTTCTGCTCCTACAGAAATAACTAACATCACTAAGGCAGATATAATCACCCATTTTTGTCCTAAAGCATATTGGAACAATCTTTTGCTGACACTCATGCTCTCACCTCTTCCTCTGCTTCCTCGTCAATCATTTGCTGATGTTCATATTGCTCTTTATACCACCCGCCTCTTTCCATTAGTTCATCATGGGTTCCCATTTCGGTTATTTCACCACTGTCCATGACAATAATATTGTCAGCATGCTGTACTGCTGACAAGCGGTGAGCTGTAATAATAGTTGTTTTCCCGGCTCTCTCTTTACGAATATTATCGATAATTTTTGTTTCTGTTTTGGCATCTACAGCAGATAATGAATCATCTAAAATCAAGATTTCTGGGTTCACCGTCATAGCTCGAGCAATGGAAATACGTTGTTTTTGACCACCAGACAAGGAAGCTCCTTTTTCTCCTACAACTGTATCCAAACCTTGGGGTAAAAATTCAATGTCCTTCTCTAGAGACGCTAAATTTATAACGGATTGTAAATATGCTTCATCTGCTTTTTCATATCCGAACAAAATATTTTCTCGTACTGTTTTTGAGAATAGTACGTGCTCCTGGGGTACGTAGCCAATCCACTGCAATACTGCTTCAATTGGTAGATCTTCAAGTAATATTCCACCAATTGAAATTTCTCCTGCCCCGAGCGGATACTGTCTTAATAATTGGCGAAGAATCGTTGTTTTTCCTCCACCAGTTTTTCCAACAATACCTAACGTTTGCCCTTGTTCAACAGAGAAGGACACATTTTTTATTGCCTGATTGGTTGTATTCGGATAGGAAAATGATACTTGCTTGAAACTAATATTTGTTGGCTGATCAAGTTGCTTCGTCTGCTCTTTATTTTTCACATCTTTCTCATAAGATAATACTTCATTGACACGGTCCAAAGAAGCATTCCCTCGCTGCATAATATTCATCAATTCCCCAATGGCAAACATCGGCCAAATTAACATATTTAAATACACATTGAAGGAAACCAATTGACCTAACGTTACCTCGCCTTGGAATACTAAATAGGCACCATATACAATCCCGATAAGGTAGCTACATCCTACTAAAACCCTGATAGTCGGATCAAAAAAAGCATCAATGATTGCTACTCGACGATTTTTTTCGAAGACATCTTCTGTCATTGTTTGAAAACGTTGTTGCTCTTCTTTTTCTTGTACATATGCGCGAATCACACGAACCCCAGCAATGGATTCCAAGACTCTGTCATTCATATCTCCAAAAGCATCCTGAGCTTTCGTAAAACGTTCGTGGAGAATGTCTCCGTATTTTTTCATCACAATGGCCAAAATCGGTAAAGGAATAATCGATGCCAATGTCAATCTCCAACTTATAGTAAAGCCCATCATTAGCAAAATTATCCCCATAAACATTGTTGCATCCACTAATGTGAGAATCCCAAAACCAGAAGTCATAGAAATTGCTCGTAAATCATTTGTACCCCTTGCCATCAAGTTTCCAGTTTGATACCTTTGATAGAAAGTCGGTGTCATTCGTAATAAGTGATTCATTAGTTTAGAACGCATTGTTTTTTCGAGGATAAAAGCCCCACCGTATAATTGAAATTGCCATATGTATGAGAATATATATGACAGAACCATTGTGAGAAGAAGTGCACCAATGTATCCATACATCCTATTTGCTGTTAAGGTCCCCAAATGAATGTCATCAATTGCCATACCGATTAATTTAGGCGGCCAAATTTCAATAACATTGACAATTGCCAACGCACCTATAGCAAAAATATACCGCTTTTTATTTTCTTTGAAAAACCATGCTAACTTCCTTAGAACCCTAAACATCTTTCTCCTCCTAACCATAACAAAAAGCCCATCATTACACACGTAACAACGGACTTTTATTCTTTTTAAACAAAGAAAAAAGTTAGATTACGTGATAACTATTACATTTTTATCAAAGTCCGCCATCATTTTAGTCATCACGTAGTCCCTCCTTCTTCTCTCCGTCTACTCCAACTTCCATGAAAATTGTACCATCATGTAAGATTCTACGTCAATCTATCGTGCTTGTAATAAAAGGAAGGAAGGGACTTGGTCCCTTCCTTCCTTTTATTACTCTTTTACCTTCAAGAAGGCCTCATCATAAACTGTAGTAAAGTCGCCTACATCTGTTAACCATTCAAGTTTAAATGAATCAAAATTCTCTTCTATATATTGAATAATTGGATTATTTTTATACTCCTCGCTATGATACTCATATGCATTGGCATTTGGGTTGATATAACCAATGTATTCATAGTTTTCTGCACTTACTTCCGGTTCTAGCATGAAGTTAATAAATTGTTCCGCTAGTTCCTTGTTTTTTGCTCCGGCTGGAATTGCTGTTGTATCCGCCCAAATGGTTGCCCCTTCTTCTGGAACAATGAACTCTACATCTGAATTATCCCTCTGAATGAACACTGCATCCCCTGACCATACTGTTCCAATCCAAGCATCTTCCGTAATAAATTTTTGCTTGATTGTATCCGTATCATAAGCAATTACATTACTATGCAATGTTTGTAAATCTGTTACTGCTGTATCAATCTCATTTTGATTCGTAGAATTATTGGAGAAACCATTTTTAATCAATCCCATTCCTATTACTTCACGAGGATCATCTAACAAGGCAACACGACCAGCATAATCATTATTCCATAATGACTCCCAGCTAGTTGGTGTTTCTGTTACGTACTTTGTATTATAAGCAATACCTGTAATTCCATAAGCATAAAGTACTGTGTACTCACTATCTGGGTCATAAGGATGCTCTGTGATTTTCATCTCGACATTTTCTAAATTAGAAATATTTTCCTTATTTAATTTTTCTAACATACCTTGTCTAATTAAAGTTTCAACCATATAGTCAGATGGTTGTATAATATCATACTGCCCTTCACTTGCTTTTAATTTTTGATACATTGCTTCGTTACTTGCATATACAGAAATATTTACTTTTACATCATATTCCTCTTCAAATTGTCTAATAACTTTCTCATTAAAATTGTCTGCCCAAGTATAGATGTTCAGCGTTTGTTTATCTTCACCGCCTCCACATCCAGCAAGTAATCCTACTGACATGAAACAAATAAAAAAGAATCCAACTACTTTTTGCCATTTCATCTTATTTCCCTCCTTTTTAATTAGTTTCGGTCACCAACTTATTTTTATTAACTAAGTTGGTGCCTATTTTTATCATAAAACATTTTGCTAAACTGTGAACAAACAACCTATTAAACTACTTAAAATGGGATAACACTGTTCCCCTTTTCCTCATTAGAACCTTTACTACCTATTACTTCTGATAATAACATTAAACCTGCAATTACGACAATTAATATTGTGGATAAGGCGTTAATTTCAGGGGATACACCCTTTTTCACCAACCCGTAAATATAGAGAGGTAATGTAGTAGACTCTGGTCCTGCTACAAAGAAGCTAATGATAAAATCATCGATAGATAATGTAAACGTCAATAGAGCTGCTGCAAAAATTCCCGGTGCCATCATTGGTAATGTTACATAACGAAAAGTTTTCCAAGGAGTCGCTCCTAAATCACTAGCAGCTTGTTCCAATTCCGGTCCTGCTCCTTTCAATCTCGCTGTCAAAATTACGACAACGTAGGAAATGCTGAAGGTTACGTGAGCAATAATGACAGTTAGATTACTTAAAGACACCTGTATTTGTGTAAATAAAATCAGCAATGACAAACCTAATAGTATTTCAGGAACCAATAAAGGCAAATAAATAATCCCTTCTATTACACCTCTATATTTAAATCGATACTTATGCAGTGCTAGTGCACAAAGGGTACCGATAATTGTTGTAATCACAGTTGCTGTCAATGCAATTGTGATACTATTTATCGCCGCACTGATAACGTAAGTATTTTGAAACAGTTTTGCATACCAATCTAAGGTGAAACCTTCCCAATTTGCGCTAATCGCCGAACTGTTAAAAGAAAAAACAACTAACACAAAAATAGGTAAATAGACAAAGGCCAGCACAACGGAAGCATACGTTACAAGAAATTTCTTCACTATTCTTTCTCTCCTTCCTCGGCATCTTTTGCATTTGAGATACGATAATATATCGCAATAAGCACCACACAAGCTAATACTAATACGAGAGAAAGTGCTGCTCCAAACGGCCAGTTACGTGCACCTAAAAATTGATTTTGAATCACATTTCCGATTAACGGTACTTTCGCTCCCCCCATGATATCTGATACTACAAACATTCCGATTGAAGACACAAACACAAGAATACTTCCTGTTAATACACCGGAAAGTGTCATCGGAAAAGTGATGTGCAGAAAAGTTCGGAGCGGAGAGGCTCCCAAATCGCTAGCGGCTTCCAATTTACGGGTATCTAATTGCTCTACTGCCACATAAATCGGCAACACCATAAATGGCAATAATGTGTATACCATTCCTAAAATAACCGCTGGCGTCGTATATAATAAATTTAACGGCTGATCAATCAGCCCAATATTCATCAGGAATGTGTTCACCAACCCTTGCGTACGAAGAATGACAACCCAAGCATATGAACGTACCAAAAAATTTATCCAAAATGGGATTGTTATCAGCATCAATAACATACGTTGCCATCTTTTGCTGACAAACATAATCGTATAAGCATATGGGTATCCTATTAAGAGAGTAAACAAAGTTGTTGCAGTGGCGATAAGCAACGTTCTCCACATAATTTTCATATACTGACTCTCAAATACTTTCACAATATTCTCCAAGGTGAAAGTCATTACAATATCACCATAAGTACCCCTCTGCATAAAAGAATAGGCTAATATGAACACCAATGGAACGAGAAAAAAGAAGCCAAGCCATGCCATTGCCGGGAGGGCTAGTAATTTTCCTTTTTTCATCCTAGTACCACCTCATCTTCTTGACTCCAGTGTAACCTCACCTTCTCGCCAATCTTAATCGGATGCACTCTGTCCACAGTATGATAGGTAATCAATAAATTAGATGTCTCTTCTTCACGAATATACATTTTATGATGGTTTCCTAAAAATTCCATGTCCTCTACAATCCCGACTTTATCAGAAGCACTTTCGATGTTGGCTACTTTTGTTTTTTCTGAACGAATTGTTACTCTTTCAGGACGTAGGGAAACAATTCGGTCATCTCCTTCAAAAATATTATTTTCTCCAATAAATGTGGCTACAAATAAACTTTTTGGTTGGTAATATATCTCTTCTGGTGTCCCCAATTGCTCTATTTTCCCATTATTCATGACGGCAATACGGTCACTCATACTCATTGCCTCTTCTTGATCATGGGTGACAAATACAAAAGTAATTCCCAGATTACGTTGTAAATTTTTCAATTCACGTTGTAAATCTTTGCGCAACTTGAAATCTAAAGCTCCTAGTGGCTCATCTAATAGCAATACTTTCGGGTTATTCACAATCGCTCTAGCTATCGCTACCCGTTGTTGCTGCCCCCCTGATAACTGCTTCGGCTTACGCTTCCTAAACTCTGTTAGCTGTGTTAAAGTCATTACCTCTTCAGCTTTCTTCAACTGTTCGCCTTTTGACATACCTTTCATTTTTAATCCGAAGCAAATATTGTCTTCTACTGTCATGTGAGGGAATAATGCATAGTTTTGAAAAACCATGTTCATATCCCTCTTATATGGTGGCAACTGATTAATAACTTGCCCGTCTAATATGATATTTCCAGATGTAGGATATTCAAATCCGGCAATCATACGCAATAACGTCGTCTTTCCACATCCACTTGGCCCTAATATTGTAATAAATTCTCCCTCTTTAATATCTAGAGATAAAGACGGAATGATACATTGACTGTCAAAGTGTTTTTCTACTGATTCAACTGTTATAATATTTTTCAATTGCCCCAACCCTTCTATCTATTAGTTTGCTATTTCCTACCTATCTTTTTTTAGCACATTTAGAAAGTTAAGTCTCTAACCTTTCTTCATATATCTTACATCAAAAAAGGACATGAACCTTTCCTTTTGGGTCACATCCTATGTATAATAGCTGTCTGATAGGAGGTGTTTTTTCCTCTTATCAGACAGCTATTATACATAATATAAGAAACCTACTATTATTTCAATAGTTTACGCATAATTTTTAACATTTCTTTTGATGAGCGGTATCGGAGTGAAATATCAAATTTTGTTGTTTGCTTGACAATAGACTTTTGGTGGGAAAAAGTTTGAAAACTATATTCACCATGATAGCTGCCCATCCCACTTTCTCCTACTCCTCCAAAAGACAAATATGGTTGCGTCAAGTGGTAGAGTGTGTCATTGATGCATCCTCCACCAAATGAAATATTTCTTAAAATGTTATCCTCTATTTTCTTGCTTTCTGTGAATAAATATAGTGCTAGTGGCTTAGGCTTTGAAACGATTTCTGAAATAGCCACCTGAATATCATCATACTCCATAGTCGGTAAAATCGGACCGAATATTTCTTCTTTCATCACTGGCATGCACCAAGTAACTTGGTCCAGTACAGTTGGTTCAATCAGAAGATTCCCCTCGTCAGACTCCCCTCCTATTACTACTTTCGCTCCTGTTAGCAAAGAAGTAAGTCGATCAAAATGTTTTTTATGAATAATTCGTGTGTAATCCTTATTCTGCAACGGTGATACCCCATACATTTTCTTTATTTCTTCCTTTAATAGAACAAGAAATTCTTTTTTAACCTCCGAATGAACATAAACATAGTCAGGAGCGACACAGGTTTGCCCTGCATTTAAGAATTTTCCCCAGGCAATTCTTCTTGCTGCTAATGGGAGATTTGCATCTTTATGAACAATCGTCGGACTTTTTCCACCTAGTTCCAAAGTTACTGGCACTAGATTTTTTGCTGCTGACTCCATGACGATTTTTCCTACTTCCGTACTTCCGGTGAAAAAGATATAATCAAACTTTTGTCTAAGAAGGGATTCACTCACCTCTTTTCCACCTTCCACAACCGCGACCAATTCAGCTGGAAACAATTCTTCCAGCATCACGCTCAGTGCCTTTGAAACATTAGGGGTCAGTTCAGATGGCTTTACAATCGCTGTATTCCCTGCTGCAAGTGCTCCAATTAGCGGTACGATTGCTAATTGAAAAGGATAATTCCAAGGAGCGATAATAAGTGTAACTCCATATGGTTCATTGATGATATAGCTTTTGGCACCTACAAAATAAATAGGAGCCTTGCAGACTTTCTTAGGTTTGCACCACCGCTCCAAATACTTGATTGTGTGGCTGATTTCTTTTAATGTATAACCGATTTCTGTTGTATAACTATCAAATGCTGATTTATTTAAATCCTGCTTTAATGCCTCTGTTAATTGTTGTTCATATTTCAAGATACCACAGTATAGAGCCTTCAGGCGTAATAAACGTAATTCAACAGGCTTTGTTTTTTGGTCATGAAAAAACTTTCTTTGCGCATTGACAACTTCCACCAATCGCCTCACCTCTTCCTAGTATCAATTTTTTATTTTTTCAGAATTTTATACTTCTAAAACGAATCATGCATTTCTTATTTTAAATATACTAAAGACTGTCATAAGTGTCAAAATATCCTATATGCACAGAAGAGGATAAAAAAGTAAAAAGTCTATTTATTCTCCATAATATAGAAAGAGTCAACTTAGAAAAGCTGATTTCATAGCTCTTCATCATAGTTGACTCTTCCGGCGGGCTGTTTGAAAAGGGGCAAACTTTCCCCTTTCAAACAGCCTGCTATCACCCTAATAATCTTACGTAATTACTCTATTCTCTGCTGTGCGGCATAGATTTCCTTTTTCCTTTTTCTTAGCTTTCTTCGTTTAATGTTGAAGGTGCGAATCATTAGAATAGTACCTATCATTCCGAAGAAAACGTACAGTATCTGTAGCAATGTGATTGTTGTGAGCACTTGGATTAATCCCTGCACTGTTTCTTCCAACATCATCAAAAGTGATTTATTAAATAAAACTGTTTCATCTGCAACTACTGGAATAGTACTAACCACACTTCCATCTACAATGACATCTAACTGACCTATTTCGTCACCAATATAAATCCCTCTACTAAATAACTCTTCATCACTGAACTCCACCGGATGAAATTTGGTAGTAACTTCCAGTTCTGTACTAGATAGGGTAGGAATTTGCAGACTTTGTACCACACGAGCGGAAACTTCTCTCCCTAAGAATTCATGTTCAGTACTCCATTGACTTCTATCAACAACTACTCTTTGTTCTATTTGAGAAAAACCATAGTTAGCCATTTTTTCAATATCTTCGTAACGTACCTGATTATTCGAGCGCATGACAACATTGACGAGATATACACCACTGTTTTCACTTATTTCTACCAGTGTATGCTGGGCTTGAGATGTGAAACCAGTTTTTCCAGCATGAAAATTTTCAATTTCAAACATATTGCTGCGATTTGGTATGGTCAGAGTTTGTAAAGATGTGGAAACTGTCTTTTCTTGCAGTGACATTGCTTCTATTAATTCAGGATATTGCAAAGCTTCTCTTACAATTAAAGCCATATCATACGCTGTAGTATAGTGATTATCATCATGAAGCCCACTTGGATTGGTGAAGTTCGTATTTGTTGCCCCTAATTCTTTCGCCTTCTCAGTCATCAATTCTCCGAAAGCTTCCCTTGATCCTGCAATGTGCTCCCCTATTGAAGTAGCTACATCATTGGCACTAAGCAACATAATAAAATACAATGCTGTGTTTCTGTCCATCTGTTCACCAGCAGTAAATTCAACAATCGAATTACTTCTTACCTCATGCAATGATGCTTCTGTCATCGTAATCAATTCATCTTCCTCTACATACTCCAGTAAAAGAAGAGCAGTCATTACTTTTGTAATACTAGCTGGAAAAGCTTGCTCATGAGCATTTTTTTCAAAGATAACTTCGCCGGTGCTCGCCTCAATAGAAATTGCAATTTCACTGGTTAAATCTGCTTCTGAGAGGCTGTCCGTAGACGCTGCTGATACTCCTAATGGTTGTATAATAAATAACAAAACACTCAATACGTTTATTATTTTTCTAATCATTTACAATCTCCTTTAAAAAATGTGGTGAAGGATAGGCCAATATAGCTAATCAGAAAATGTACAATTCACTGCGCCTCCACACGTTACTACTTTTCTTTACATTTACTCTTTTTCATGTCAATTATAACAAACATCCCTTCAAAAAAACATAGGAGATTCAAAAACAGATGAAAGGGAATGGAAACTATAGATTTTAACAATAGAGACAGACTGTCTAACAAGGAATATTTTTCATCTTGCAGACAACCTGTCTCTTTTTATGTTCTATTAGGATGTGACATTTATTTCTTTTCGCCCAATTGTTACTGCCACTCCTTGTTAACTACTTTATAAAAGATGTAATAATGATTCCATGTTGATTCCTTTTTCTTTTAAGGTACGAATGGCTTCAATCGCTTTTCTCGTATCTTCATCAAAGTAAGACGAAATACCTTGTTGTTTTAATTCTGCTTTCAAAGCATCAATACTGTCGTCTAAGTCACAACCTAAATCCCAATTACTGCAGATTGTCATTGCAATGTGAAGAAGGCGCTGATAATTTACATTACTTGAGTGCGTTGGTATTTGTGTCACTTTTTCAATGTGCTTTTCCTCTTGTGGCTTCTCTACTTTTTCTTCCTGTACTTTTACTTTTTCTTCTTTTACTTTTTCTTCTTGTACCGCTTTTATTTTCTCTATTTTTTTGGAAGGGGAAGTGTGATTATCATCTTCTGCAACTTGACTATCCACCTGTTGAGAAAGGTCCAAATCCATCATTACTTTCTCTTGATTTTGTTCTTTTTTCCACATAATTCTTTCGATTTTCAAAGTAACATGACTTTTCTTTATATCTTGAAGAACTACTTTTCCTACTTCAACATTTCCTTTGAAATCAACAATTTTGTAGATAACTGATTTGTTCCAATCAATGGCTTCGTTAGAAAAAATCTCTTCATTTGAAGACAGGGTAATTTTTTCAATTTTGATTTCTTCATTCAGGTCATTATTGCTGTATACCATAACAGTAGACGCATTGACAACTTTATCTCCGAGCATTAATTCCCGTACCATCTTTCCTGTACGAATTGCAGTTTGTTTCTTTAAAGCCATAAATTATTTCCTCCCACGTAATCGTTCATGCTTTTTATTTATTATTTAGTATTAGTTTGGTAATAAATACAACTTTCTTATCATACAAAATTTTGCCATTACATGACAAGGGGGTAAGTGAAGAAAATAAAAAAAAATAACACACAGACTGTCTGAGGGGGAAAACTTCCCTTCTTAGACAGCCTGTGTGGACCTTTTCCCTAGCTATGAATTAACTTTTTTTCCTTTATATTCAATTTCATTGCCAATTTCTCCAGCATATCTTCTGTCATACAGTCTAAATCATATTTTGGAGCGAATCCCCACTCTTCTTTTGCATCAGTAACGTCAAGAGAGTTTGGCCACGAATCAGCAATTCCTTGACGCACTGGATCTACGTCATAGTCAAGTGTGAACTCTGGAATTATTTTGCGAATAGATGCTGCTATTTCTTCTGGTTCAAAAGACATAGCCGTAATATTAAATGCATTGCGATGCTTTAATTTACTTGGTTCTGCCTCCATCAATTGAATAATCGCCTCCACGGCATCTGGCATATACATCATATCCATATAAGTTCCTTTTCCGATAAATGATGTGTATTTTTTATTTTTTAGTGCTTCATAATAGATATCCACTGCATAGTCTGTCGTACCACCGCCTGGCTCTGTTTCATAAGAAATAAGTCCAGGGAATCTTACACCACGGGTATCTAGGCCAAATTTCGTGTGATAGTAGTCACAAAGTAACTCTCCTGCTACTTTTGTCACACCATACATTGTTGTCGGGCGCTGAATGGTATCTTGTGGAGTATTATCCTTTGGAGAATCTGGTCCAAAGGCAGCAATAGAACTTGGCGTAAAGAACTTCAAATTCAATTCTCTCGCTACTTCCAAAGCATTCACCAAACCACTCATATTTAAATCCCACCCTAGCTGTGGCTTCGCCTCTGCTACAGCAGACAATAATGCTGCCAGGTGAATCATTGTATCTACCTCGTATCGCTTTGCAATTTCCAACATTTTTTCTCTATCCATTACGTCCAAAATTTCAAAGTGACCTTTCTCTACTATCGGACTCCCTTCTAAATGACGAATATCCGTAGCAATAACATTATCAACACCGTATTCTTTTCTTAATCGCATAGTTAATGCTGAACCAATTTGACCTAAGCTGCCAGTAACTAATATTTTCTTCATGTAAATGACACTCCTCTTGTCTACTCTTCTTATATTTTTAGATATATTCAAGGATAGGATGTAAAAACGGGCAAAAAGCGCCCATTTTTACTTTTTCTCTTGAAAACATTATGAAATAACGCCTAATTCACGACCAACTTTTTCGTAAATTGCCAGGACGTCATCTAACATTTCTTTCGTGTGAGCAGCAGTTGGCATGTTGCGAACACGTCCAGTTCCAAGAGGTACTGTTGGGAATACAATTGATTTTGCATAAACCCCTTCTTCAATTAATCGTTTTGAAAACTTCTGTGTTAAATTTTCATCACCAATGATACAAGGAGTGATTGGCGTATCCGAGTTTCCAGTATCAAATCCAAGTTTGGCAAGACCTGCACTTAAATAACGTCCATTTTCCCATACTTTTGTAATCTTTCCAGGTTCTTTTTCCATAATATGAATGGCTTCTAAGCATGCGGCAGCAGCACCTGGAGTTAATGAAGTAGAGAATAAAAACGGACGAGCCCGAACTTTCAGCCAATCAATTAACTTTTGTGATCCGGCTACGTATCCACCGACAACACCTACTGCTTTCGATAAAGTTCCAATTTGTAAATCAATTTTGTCTGACAAACCAAAATGCTTTACTGTTCCAGCACCTGCACCCATTACCCCAGAGCCATGAGCGTCATCAATATACGTAATCAAATTGAATTCTTCCGCTATTTTTACAATTTCAGGAATATTTGCTACATCTCCATCCATTGAGAAAACCCCATCTGCAATATACATAATTTTTTCGTATCGACCACTTTCAGTTGCTTCTTTAGCTTTCTCTCGAAGGTCTTCCATGTCTTGATGCTTTACTCTGATAATTTTCGCACCAGATAATCTACAGCCATCAATAATAGAAGCATGGTTCAATTCATCTGAAAGAATCGCATCCTTTTTCCCCATGATTGCTGAAATTGCTCCCATATTACAATTAAAACCAGATTGGAATGCAATAGCAGCTTCCGTATGTTTAAATTTCGCGATTGCTTTTTCAAGTTCATCATGAATAGCCATTGTTCCATTAATTGTCCGAACTGCTCCAGCACCTACGCCGTATTTTTTTGTCGCTTCAATACAAGCTTCTTCAAGTCTTGGCTCTGTTGCAAGTCCCAAATAATTGTTAGATGACAAATTTATTAGTTCTTTCCCATTAATTTTAATTTTTGGTCCATTTGCTCCTTCTAATGAATCAATAACATTGTATAGTCCTTTGCTTTTTAAATCCTCTAGTTGTTCCGTCAAGAAATTATCTAATGCATTTTGTGGCATAAAAAAACAGCTCCCTTTCAAAATATGACTAAACGTAAACACGTACGATTAATGATAACAAATATAATGCTTCCCCATCTATTACTATATCAAAATACAAATGTTTTCGTCAGTAAAACTCACTAGAAAAAAGTAAGCGTTTACCGTCATTTATTTTATTATTTGTTTTTATTTATGTCAATATCCCTTGTTCATTTTTTCTAAACATTATTTTAGCGAGGTATAGGGATAAACCTATTTCATACCTCGCTAAAAATTATTTATTCTTCCACTCTTGGTACACTCATAAAGTATTATCCATCAACACGCGCTAAAAATTCATCATCAGTCACTTTCGTTTGAACATTGAAAAGCTCCATAATCGCACAGTACTTATCAACTGCAACTACAACCCATGCTTCTTTACATTTCGGTAAACTTATTGTCATCGGCCACATATGTTTGCGAATAATGTCCTTCTCACGTTTATTTAATTGAAAGTGCTTTGTAGCATTTTCCAACGCAATTTTAGGGTGTAAAAATCCGTGCATTCTCTTAGATGGTCTATCTTCATCTTCCCAGCCATAAAGATAAAAATCATGAAGAAGTCCACCACGAGCAGCAGATAGATGATCCCAACCAAAAAACTTACAAACTTTAAAGCTGTGGTACGACACACTAATACTATGATGTAAACGAGTAATATTTTTGTGCTGTACATAATTTTCCAAAGACTTAACTTCCTCATGGTTAATCAAATCATTGATACAACCGGCATACTCGTCATCATGATGAGTCGAACGAAAAGTTAATTTTGATAAAATTTTCTTTAAAATAGTAAGCACTCCTCTTATAAGTTATAGAAATTATTTTTTTCAATCAATGACTATATTATGCCATAAGTGCAGGAAGATTTCAATAGTAAATTGCGAAATAATTATAATGATTATAATTAACAGAGAGACTTGCTAAGTTTACTTGCTTCTTCACAAATTAATAAAGAGAAAAAAGGCCTAATCTAAGGAACTTCATCTTTACTAGGTTCGTCAGATTAGACCTTCTTGCAATGGTTATGAAGTTTACTCGCTTTTACCATTCTCCATAACCATTTTCATTTTTTATTTCATTACCTCTAAATATTCAGGTACTCGGGAAAACTCATATTTTACAAACGGACATAATGGAAGAATTCTCTTCTCTTCCATTTTTGCCTTGTCCACCATTCTCGCCACTAATTCTTGGGCCACTCCTTGACCGCGATAGTCATCACTTACATATGTATGGTCAGCAATCCAAACATCCACGCCTGCTTCTGAAAAAGCAGCCTCTCCAATTTCATTTCCGTTTTCATCTAAAGCAACGATACGATTCGTTTCATCTATATATCTCATCTGTATCCCCCTATTCCATGATATACTGAAATGCTGCTGTACAAGGACATAAATATGTCGCTTTCACTCTGTCGTAATTCTAGTATAACAAGACATTGCTATTTTCTCAAAATTTTTCTATTGGATTTCGATATTTGGAGAACCAGATAGTTGTTTTGATTGCTCCGCCTATCATCCCGATATTTTTTGCTCCGTTTACATCTGCATGAATATATATCCTTGTTGGTTTATCTTGGAAGAGTTCTCGTTCCACTTGTATGATATACTAATATGATTGTTTTTGAAAGACTTTTAATATAAATGTAATATTATAAACAATTTATTTCTCTAAATATATAGAAAAGACAGGTATCTAAAAAGTATTCTCCATCTTTTTAGGTACCTGTCTTCACTTTTTTGTATAACTAACTCGCTCTCCCTGTCAGAGAAATTTAAAACCCATTATTCTCCGCTAACTCTTTATACCATTTCCCTGATTTCTTTACTGTACGCTTAAAGTCGTTATGAATATCAACTTCCACAAGACCGTAGCGATTTTTATAAGAATTTGCCCAAGACCAATTGTCCATAAATGTCCATAGATGATACCCTAGACAATTCGCTCCTTCACCCATCGCTTTATGTAACCATTTCAAATGCCCTTGAATAAACTCAATACGATATGAATCTTCAATAAATCCTTCATCATTACGGAACTTCTCTTCGCCTTCAACACCCATTCCGTTTTCTGAGATGAAGAATGGAATATTATTGTAGTTATCACGAAGATTTATCGCCATGTCGTAAATGGCTCTTTCACAAATTTCCCAGCCACGGTGATGATTCATTTTACGATTTGGCATCACGTAATTATCAAATAAATGTTCTGGCATAAATGGTGCATCTGGATGTACCATATACTCTTTTGCCTTGACACGGCGTGGTTGATAATAGTTCACACCAAGTAAATCGATGATATTGTTTTTAATAGTTTCTATGTCTTCTTGGACAATTTCTGGAAGCAGGTCTCTTTCACGTAAAATAGCCACTAGGTCTGCTGGATACTCACCCTTTGTTACTGGATCTAAGAAGCTACGATTAAAGAATAGGTCCGCAATATACGCTGCCTTCACATCTGCTGGATTCTGACTACGCGGATAAGATGGCGTTAAATTTAAAATAATCCCAATCTTCCCACCTAAATCCAGTGCATGATACTCTTCCACTGCTTTCGCATGAGCAACTACAGTATGGTATGCTACTTGCACCGCCTTCTTAAAATCTACTATATTCGGGTAATGAAAATCGTATAAGTATCCACCTTCAACGGGAACAATCGGTTCATTGAAAGTAAACCAGTATTTGACTCTATCACCAAATAATTCAAAGCATGTCTTTGCAAAAAACACATATGCATCTACTACTTCACGGTTTTCCCATCCTCCTTTTTCTTGCATAGAAAGTGGCATATCGAAATGGAATAAATTGATAAATGGCTCAATTCCCTTGGCAATCATCTCATCTATTACGCTACTGTAAAATTCAACAGCCTCTTGATTCACTTCTCCTACTCCATCTGGAATGAGACGTGACCACTGAATAGATGTGCGAAATGAGTTGTGACCTGTTTCTGTCATCAATTGAATATCTTCTTGATACTGATAATAAAAATTTGATGTGTGTTCTGGCCCAACTCCATTATGAAAACGATCTGGATCTATTTGAAACCAGTGATCCCAAATAGAAGGCTTCCTTCCACCTTCATTTGCTGCACCTTCTGTTTGCGGTCCTGAAGCCGCGCTTCCCCACCAAAATCCCTCTGGAAATTTATACTGAACGTTTGTCATGGTATATTCTCTCCCTACTTTTTTATATTTATTATACAACAATTTTATTTTTTATTTATAGCTACTTCTTTTGTTTTTTTTCTTTATATTCATAACATCGATAGAAATAAATCATCACATATATACAGATGGAGTGTTAATATAATATTTCTCACAATCCACTGTAGGAATAGTAACAATTTTCTTATGAACGATATCTTCGCGTTAATCCTTTCAGGAAGTTTCGTGTAAAATTATCTCCACACTCTTTATAGTTACGGTGATCGGCTTTACGTAAAATTGCACCAAGTTCTCCTTTTGAAACATTTAACCCGATATCATAGAAAATATCAAGCATATCTTCTGTCGTTAGGCTTAGTGCTACTTTGACTTTCTTCAACAACAAATTATTTGAATGTTCCGCCTGATTTGGCGATTGCAGAGGCGGCTTTGCTTGTCCAGGTTTCAGACTTTGCTTACCACGTTTAAACGTCACAAAACCATTTAAAAATCCATCAAACATACGATCATTACATGCAATATATTCATCACTTCTTGTTAAATCAATTTCT
>DAIDKD010000019.1 GCA_027451065.1 Bacillaceae bacterium
TGTCTCCTACTTTACAAATACTTGGATCTGGATAAAATCCTTTTAAGATGGGGTTTTGATATTTTATCATCCTTATTTCTCCTCCTAATTTACAGCAAAAGAGAATTCAATAAAAGGTATTTTCCCTTTATTGAATTCTCTTTTCACATATCAGATTGTCTGATATTGCTACTTTTCCAAAGCCTTCCAGTCAGCTAAAAATCTTTCAATTCCCGCATCTGTTAACGGATGCTTCGTTAATTGCTTGATGACATTCGCCGGTATTGTCGCAATATGCGCTCCCCTTAACGCTGATTCCGTTACATGCACTGGGTGACGTACAGAGGCTGCAATAATTTCTGTATCAATATTATGGATTGCAAAAATACCTGCAATTTCTTCAATCAAGTTTAATCCGTCTTGACCGATATCATCTAAACGCCCTAAGAACGGTGATACATACGTTGCCCCTGCTCGCGCTGCCAATAATGCTTGAGGCGCAGAGAAAATTAATGTTACATTTGTTTTGATCCCTAGTTCAGAAAACTCTTTCGCCGCTTTTAATCCTTCTGTTGTCATTGGTAACTTGATAACTACGTTAGGAGAAATTTTAGCTAATTCTTTTCCTTCTTCTACCATACCTTTTGCTTCTAGGCTGATGACTTCTGCACTAATTGGGCCGTCCACTACTTCACAAATTTCTTTGATTCTTGTATGGAAGTCTACTCCTTCTTTTGCTACAAGGGTTGGGTTGGTTGTTACTCCTGCAATCACGCCCATTTCATTAATTTCTTTGATGTCATCTAAATTTGCTGTGTCAATGAAGAATTTCATTTCTATTTCCTCCCATTTTGGTCAGCTACAGTGACCACCCTACTCGTCGCTGTAGCTTTCTGTTTAGTTTGTAATTGCTTGTTTTACTAATGTTTTTACCTTTTCCGCAATTTGTTCTGCTTCAAATCCGTACTTCGGTAATACAACATTTGCTGGTGCGGATGCTCCAAATGTATCAATTCCAATTGCCAAACCGTCTAAACCGACATATTTATGCCATCCTTGTGTTGCCCCCATTTCAATGGAAACACGATTACGATTGCTCGACGGCAGTAAGCTGTCTTTATATTCTTTTGCTTGTTTTTCAAAACTGTGTAACGAAGGCATGCTGATGACATTGGCAATGATTCGCTCTTGTTTTAAGAGATTGGCTACTTCTAATGCTAGATTTACTTCCGAGCCTGTTGCCATTAATAGTACATCGGCATTTTCTGTGCCACTTACTAGGTAAGCACCTTGTTTTACTCCTTCAACCGCACGTTTCTTCGTTCCTGCAATCGTTGGAAGGTTTTGACGGGATAGCACAAGAACAGTTGGTGTATCTGTTGCTTCAATTGCTTCCTTCCATGCAGCAGCTGTCTCATTACCATCTGCTGGACGAATCACATTCATATTTGGCATTGCCCGTAATGCTGCTAGTTGTTCCACTGGCTCATGTGTTGGTCCATCTTCTCCAACGGCAATACTGTCATGAGTAAATACATATGTCACCGGTAAGTTCATCAATGCTGATAAACGAATTGCCGCACGTAAGTAATCAGAGAAGACGAAGAATGTTCCGCCGAATACTTTCAGCCCACCATGAAGAGCCATTCCGTTCAAGGCCGCTCCCATTGCGAACTCACGAACACCGAACCAGATGTTGCGACCTGCATAGTTTTCCGCTGTAAAATCTCCTAGGCCTTTCATCATCGTTTTTGTTGATTCAGAAAGGTCTGCTGAACCGCCGAAGAAATTTGGAAGTGCTTGTCCAATCGCATTGATTGCTTCACTAGATGAAGCACGGGAAGCAAGAGATGTTCCTTCTTCGTAGACTGGTAGACTCTCTTCCCAGTTTTCCGGAAGTTTTCCTGCGATTGCATCTTCTAATTGTTTTCCTAATTCTGGGTATTCCTTTTTGTAGGAGGCAAATAGTTCGTCCCACAGCTGTTCTGCTTTTTCACCTTTTTCTGCTACATTTGCTTTGAAGTGAGCGTACACATCTTCTTCCACATAGAATTCCTTCTCACTGTCTAATCCATATCGTTCTTTTGCAATCTTTCCATCTTCTGCTCCTAATGGTGCACCATGCGTGCTTGCAGTCCCTTGTTTTTGCGAACCGTAGCCGATGATTGTTTTTACTTCAATTAAAGTTGGACGGGTTGTATCCCGTTTTGCTTCTTCGATTGCTGCGTTGATTTCATCTAAATTATTTCCATCTTTTACATATAACACTTGCCATCCGTATGCTTCAAAGCGCTTTTGTACGTCTTCACTGAAAGACATGTTTAAATCGCCATCTAGTGAAATATCATTTGAATCATATAAAACTACTAACTTGCCCAGTTGTAAATGCCCTGCCAGAGATGCCGCTTCTGAAGAAATACCTTCCATAAAGCATCCATCTCCAGCAATTGCATACGTATAGTGATCTACCACATTGTATTCTGGGCGATTGTACGTGGCTCCTAAATGAGCCTCTCCCATCGCCATTCCTACTGCCATAGCGATTCCTTGTCCTAGTGGTCCACTTGTTGCATCGACACCCGCTGTATGACCGAATTCTGGATGTCCTGGTGTTTTGCTGCCCCATTGACGAAAGTTTTTCAATTCATCCATGGATAAGTCATAACCGCTTAGGTGTAATAAGCTGTATAAAAGCATGGAACCATGTCCTGCCGATAAAACGAAGCGGTCACGGTTGAACCAGTTTGGATTATAAGGATTGTGGTTCATATGATTTACCCACAGGTCATAGGCCATCGGTGCTGAACCTAACGGCATGCCTGGATGTCCTGAGTTTGCTTTATTGATTGCGTCAATTGATAAGGAACGGATTGTATTTACTGCTTTTTGATTCATTTTGCTTCTCCTTTTGTGTAAAGTTTACTTAACGAAAAGCATAAAGTTTTTCGTTCAAACCTTTTGTATTTTCGTATACTTCTTGATAAATTTTATATACTTGCTGGTATGTTTCAACATTTTCAGCATTAGGTTGATATTCTTTTTCATGTTGGACGAAAACTTGTGCACAAGTATCAAAAGTATCAAACCATCCACTTCCAACAGCTGCTAGCATTGCTGCACCAAGACCAGGCCCTTGTTCACTTGTTAATTTAATAATTGTTGCATCAAAAATATCCGCTTGCATCTGCAACCACAGATCGCTTTTCGCTCCACCACCAATAGAAACAATTTTTTTGATATCTTTCTTTCCTACTGTTCTCATTAACTCTAATGAATCTTTTAGCGAGAACGTGATTCCTTCTAAAACAGCACGCGTGAAATATGGTAATGTATGCGTATCATCTATCCCAATAAAACTTCCTCGAATCAATGCATCTGCATAAGGAGTCCGCTCACCTACAATATAAGGAGTAAATAACAAACCTTTTGCACCAACAGAGACAGAAGATGCTTCTTCTAATAAATCTTCAAAGCTTTGTTCTTTCGCAAAGGTCTTCTTAAACCAGTTTAAACTATGACCTGCTGCCAATGTTACTCCCATCGTGTAGAAGCTACTTGGTTTCCCGTGGTTAAAAAAGTGAACCACGCCATCAAAATCTTGCTCACCATTTTCTTCATAAGATAGGAACACACCAGATGTTCCTATGCTGCACATTGCTGCTTCATCATTGACAATTCCAGCACCTAACGCACCACATGCATTATCAGCTCCACCGGCAAATACTTTTGTATTTTCAGTCAATCCCATTTCAGCTGCAACTTCTGACAATACATTTCCTGTATACTGGTGTGATTCAATTAGCGGCGGGCATAAGGAAGTCGGAATAGAGAACTCTTCACAAATAACGGTACTCCACTCTTTTTTCGCAACATCTAGTAACAATGTTCCTGCCGCATCTGAATAGTCCATATGTAACGCACCTGTTAAACGGTAACGTAAATAATCCTTTGGTAAAACAAAGGTAGTTGCCTTCGCAAAAATTTCTGGCTCGTGCTCTTGCACCCATAAAATTTTCGGCAATGTAAAGCCTTCAAGAGCTTTATTTTTAGCAATTTCTATTAAATGATTACCTAGTTTCTCTTCAATTTGTCTACATTGAGCTGTAGTTCTCGTGTCGTTCCATAAAATTGCTGGACGCAATGAGTTCCCTTCTTCATTCAGCAATACTAACCCATGCATCTGTCCTGAAAAACTCATTCCCTCAATAGACGCTGGATCTACTTGAGATGTGGTAACCACTTCTTTTACTGCTGCTACTGTTCCTGTTACCCAATCTTCAGGATTTTGTTCACTATACCCCGCCTGCGGATGAGATAGGGGATATTCACGAGTAGCCTCGCCACTCACTTTTCCCTCTTGATTTACGAGTAGCACTTTTACAGAGCTAGTTCCTAAATCAACTCCTAATACATATTTCATTATTTTGCCTCCTCACATTTATAAAAAAAGGACAACCAGCCAAAAACTGCATTTACCAGTATTCAGTATGGTTGTCCGTACTAATGGATTTTCTAGATATAAGATACTAGGAATCTATTAGTAAATGAATTCATTCAATTGTGCTTTCACAAATTCAAGGCGGTCAGAAGCATTTTTGATTTCGCTATTTTCCAACGCATACGCCTCTAATGAAGCAAATGTAGCTTTTCCTTCAACGATGTCTTTTCCGATACCTTCACCAAAGCTTGCATAACGCTTTTCAACGATGCTATCGAAGAATCTTTCTTCTTTTAAACGTACAGCTGTTTTCAAGCCGCGTGCAAATGTATCCATACCAGCAATATGCGCTAAGAATAAATCATCAAGCTCGAATGAAGAACGACGAACTTTCGCATCGAAGTTTACTCCTCCGCTTCCTAGTCCACCATTTTCCATGATTTCGTACATTGCCAGAGTTACTGCATATAAGTCAGTTGGGAATTCATCTGTATCCCATCCTAATAGTAAATCTCCTTGGTTAGCATCAATAGATCCTAACATACCATTTGTTCTTGCTACACGAATTTCGTGATCGAAAGTGTGCATAGCTAATGTAGCATGGTTCGCTTCCAAGTTTAATTTGAAATGTTTATCTAAATCATATGTTTTTAAGAATGCAATTGTCGTCGCAGCATCAAAGTCATACTGATGTTTTGTTGGTTCTTTCGGCTTAGGCTCAATTAAGAATTGTCCTGTGAAGCCTATTTCCTTAGCGTAATCAATTGCCATATTGTAGAAACGTGCTAAGTTATCCATTTCTAATTTGTAGTCAGTGTTTTGTAACCACTCGTAACCTTCACGACCGCCCCAGAATACATAGTTTTCCGCCCCTAATTCTTTGGCAACTTCTAAGCTTTTCTTCACTTGAGCAGCAGCATATGCGTACACAGCAGCGCTGTTTGAAGTAGCCGCACCGTGAACAAAACGTGGATTTGTAAACGCATTAGCTGTGTTCCATAATAATTTTACACCAGTGTCTTTCATGTAACCTTTGAACATTCCAACGATTTCATCGAAGTTTTGGTTAGACTCTTGTAAAGTTGCACCTTCTGGACGTACATCTGCATCATGGAAGCAGTAGTACGGAGCTCCGATTTTAGCGAAGAATTCAAAAGCTGCTTCTGCACGCTTTTTCGCTGAATCCATTGGATCTTTTGCATCCCATGGACGAATCATTGTGTCAGCACCGAATGGGTCAGAACCTTTCGCAGTGAATGTATGCCAGTATGCAACAGCAAAGCGGAAATGCTCTTCCATTGTTTTTCCTGCAATTACTTCTTTCGGATTGTAGTGTTTAAACGCAAATGGGTTTTTAGAATCTTTTCCTTCAAATTCGATTTTGTTTACGTTTGGGAAATACGTAGTCATGTTTAAAATCCTCCTTAAAATGTTTGTTAACGCTATCTAAAATAAGTATATCACCGCTAACAAAGTTTGTCTATCAAACTAACTTTGTTTTCTAGTCTTTAAAATAAACTTTATTACCATTTACCTTATATGTAACATTCTTTTAACTTCAGGCGCATTATATCTACTTTACTCCATCAAATGAAGGATCACTTTCATTTTTTTAAATTTTGATATGGATTTTCAAATAATCCATATCAAAATTTTGAAGTTAAGGCTCTGTGGGCCGCATAACCTTTTCGAAATTTCTCTGACAAATTTTGGACTATCCACCTATACTAATAACTACAGCTATTATTTAACAGCTCCATCAGAAACACCATCAATAATGTATCTTTGAAGGAACATATACATTATAATAACCGGAAGCAATGCGATAACTAGGCCAGCTAACGCTAAATGCCACTGTCTATTGAATTGTCCAAAGAAGAAAAACATTCTTAATGGAATTGTATGCATTTCAGGACTATTAATAACTAAAGACGGTAATAGGAAGTCGTTCCAGAACCAAATTGAATTTAAAACGATAACTGTTATAGTTGTTGGCTTCAGCATAGGAAATATTATATGCCAAAAAACTTGAAATCTACTACACCCATCAATTGTTGCTGCTTCATCTAAAGACTTTGGAATGGAACGTAATGCTCCAAAGTAAAGAAACACCGCCATACTACTGCCTAAACCGAGATACATAATTACTAATCCTACCCTATTTAACATATCTACACGTCCAAAAAGGCTTATCAACGGAATCATAATAGTTTGAAATGGAATTAACATTGCTACTGCAAAGGTAAAATAAATAACACTACTTACTTTACTAGTATTTCTTGAAAGTGAATATGCCGCCATAGATGTACAAACCACTATCACTAAAACACTCACTGATGTAATTATCAAAGAATTCATGAAACTATTTATAAAATCAAGCTCCCGAAATGCTTCAATAAAGTTATTTATTGTCGGATTTGAAGGTAGCCCTAGAGGATCCACAAAAATTTCTGCTCTTGTTTTAAATGCATTAACTACAATCAGATAGAATGGATATAGCCAAAGAAGAGCTGTTACTATACCAACTACAGAAATACATGTTTGTAAAGTCTTATTTCTCATAGGTCTACCTCTCTTTTTCTCGTAATACCAATTTGAATTAAAGAAATAATCACAATGATTACCAAGAAGACTATCGCTTGCGCTTGAGCATAAGCCATGTCATTCCGTATAAACGCAGAATTGAAAATGTTCATTGCAACCATCTCAGTTGAACCAAATGGTCCCCCAGCCGTCAATGCCATATTTTGGTCATATACTCTAAATGCACCTGATAGAGTTAAGAATAGACTAACTGTAAATGCTGGAGCCAACAGTGGAAATTTAATTCTCCAAAAGCGTTGCCATATGTTTGCACCATCAATCATCGAAGCTTCTATTAACTCATTAGGAATATTATTTAGAAATGAAATATAAATAATCATAATATAACCCGCCATTTGCCAAACATATAATATCACTAGACCCCAAAACCCCGTCGCTGGTGTAGATAACCACCCAGAAAAAAACGACATTCCAAGGATTTCTCCAATTGCCTCAAAGGATCTTATAAAGATAAACTGCCAGATAAGACCTAAAATAATCCCACCTATTAGATTTGGCATAAAGAACACTGTTCTAAGTGGTGTACTAAATTTAAATTTTTGAGTTACCAACAGCGCTAAACCCAAACCAATAACATTTATACCAATAATACTAGTAATTGCAAATTTAGTAGTGAAAATTAACGAGTCTTTAAAACGAGTGTCTGATAATAAACGTAAGTAATTATCAAATCCTACAAATTCATACTCACTAAGAAATATTCCATTCCAATCTGTAAAGGAATAATAAATCCCACTTAGTAATGGAATAACAAGTACAATAGTCATTGCAAGTAGACAAGGGGTTAAGAAGAGCCAGTACGTAATACTTTTATTAGTCATTATTCAACACCTCTTAAAAAAGTAGGTGAGGCAAAGCTATACCACCTCACCACACCTTTTCTCTCTATTTTATTCTGATCTCATATCAATCCAAGCCTCTGTAGTAACCTCTATTAGATCATCCCAAGTGCTTTCACCTGATACATACCTTTGAAATTCAGGAGCTAGAACAGTCATAGCCCATCCAGTTGGATAACTTCCATGCATCCATGCAGTCACATTTCCATCAAGTAAGAACTGATATATTGTTTTTGATAATGGGTCTGTAATAAGGTCAATGTCATTCCCCGTATATGCTGGTATAAACCCAAATTCTTCAATCATAATTCTCATTCCTTCTTCAGATGTATACATCCAGTCAAGGAAAGTTTTTGCCGCTTCTATTACTTCATCATCATGATTACTATTAATCCCCCAAAACCAAGATGGTCCTGCTGCAATTGTGCCGGTAGCTCCACCATCTTCAATAAACATTGGTATAATACCCAATTTTTCTTGTGAGAATGTAGGGTCAATAGAATCTAATGTAGGTACAATCCAGTTACCTTGATGAATAATCGCAACCTTCCCGTTTGCAAAAGCATCTTCAACTGAAGTGCTATAATCTATTGTTACAGTTGGTTGTAAATTAAACTCATTCATTAAATCAGTATTCCTTCTAAATGCATCAGCCTCTGACCAATCAGGCTCTGTTGCCTCAAACCCTGCAACTAGATCATTACCAAATGCTACAGACGTAAAATGACTTGAAAATTGAGAGATAACCCAATTCTCCGCAGCACTAAATCCAAATACTGCATCTAATCCTAATTCATCTTTTTTAGAGTCTAAAATCCTTACAGATTCTTCGAAATCTTCAAAAGAGTTGATATCATCAATATCTATGCCTGCTTCCTCAAATATCGCTTTATTAACTAGCCACCCAAAACCTTCAATATTATACGGTAAGCCGTAAGCAACACCACCTAGTCTTCCTACTGTCCCTTCGATTGCAGCCTCATAAGCAGCGGTGCCAGATACATCTAATAATGTGTGTTGCCAATTTTCTATGTCAGCAAGACCCCCCAACATAAAAATTGCTGGTTCATTTCCTGATGCAAACATTGAGTTGAGGGCTGCGCCTGCGTCACCCCCACCTCCAACGGTTGTCACATTTATATCAATATTTGGATGCAAATCTTCAAAAGTTTCTTCAAGCAATAACATTTGGTCTCTTGTTTCTGTTTTAATATTAAAAACCTCTACCACTGCTCTATCTTCTGCCGGACTAGCTCCATTATTGGAATCTCCACCAGAATCTCCTCCACACCCTGTCAACACTAAAGAAAGTCCCAACAAACTACCGGTTAACACCTTGGTCATTTTCATCAATTATCTCTCCTTTATTTACTTATTTTTTACTCTTTAACATAAACAATCAAGCTTTCGCTTTTTGAAGTAAGTAGCATACCCTCTGTAGTGCAATTAAACGTTCCCTCAGATACAGATATAACATCATTTACATTTCTCAACAAAATTCGGTAATTTCCTCCAATGCCTTTTACTTTGAATGAAATCTTATTTCCTTCCATTCCCCCTTCTATGTTAGCAACCTTCTCTCCACTTATATTGTAAATATCGGCTGTCGTAGGTATGCCATCCATTAACTCGAATACATGGAATGTTACATCTTCTGCGTAATCATAAGATGCTTTGTTATCTACAGAGCCAACAGGAATAATTGAGTTTTCCTTCGCCATAAGCGGCAAGGTCATGTAGCCATGTTCTTCTGTATGCCATTTCTCTCCATCAACTACCTCATTTGTTAAGAAGTTGGTCCATTTTCCTCTCGGAGCATAGTACTTAACAGTTCCTTTGTCATTAAAAATTGGGGCAACCAAGAGAGAGTCACCAAACATGTACTGCCTGTCCAAAGTATGACATGCTTCATCCTCATGGAATTCAAGAACCATCGGTCTCATCATTGGTACACCAGTATGAGATGATTCAACAGCATTTCGATATAAGTAAGGCATCAAGGTATTTTTTAATTTCGAGAATGTTCTCGCTACCTCTACTGCTTCTTCTCCGTACATCCAAGGTACCTTATACTCTGAATTCCCATGATATCTACTGTGAGAAGAAAGTAAACCAAATTGTGTCCAGCGTTTATACAAATCTGGTGTTGCACCTTGTTCAAATCCGGAAATATCATGGCTCCAATAACCGAATCCTGATAAACTGAATGACAATCCACCTCGTAGAGATTCTGCCATAGATGGATAAGTAGACCAGCAATCTCCACCCCAATGAACTGGGAATTTCTGGCTTCCTGCTGCTGCAGAACGAGCAAATAACACAGCTTCATTTTTTCCTAGTTTTCTCTCTAATAATTCAAAGACAACTTTGTTATATAAATACGCATAGTAATTATGCATTTTATATGGGTCAGAGCCATCATAATAGGCAACATCAGTTGGAATTCTTTCTCCAAAGTCTGTTTTGAAGGAATCAACACCCATATCAAGCAAAGCTTCTAATTTACTTTCATACCATTTACAAGCGTCTGGATTTGTGAAGTCTACTACCGCAAGTCCTGCTTGCCATTTATCCCATTGCCACACACTTCCATCAGGACGTTTGATAAGATAGCCATGCTCCATTCCTTCCTTGAACAACGGAGATTTTTGTCCAATATATGGATTAATCCATACACAGATCTTTAAGCCTTTTTCTTTTAATCGTTTTAACATCCCAACTGGGTCTGGGAATACTCTATCATCCCAAGTGAAGTTGCACCATTCAAATTCTTTCATCCAGAAGCAGTCAAAATGAAATACATCAAAAGGAATATCTCTTTCAATCATTCCATCTATAAAGCTATTTACTGTTTCTTCGTCATAGTTTGTTGTGAAAGATGTACTTAACCATAAACCGAAGGACCATGCCGGCGGTAAGCTTGGCTTCCCAGTTAATGCCGTATATTTTTCCAAAACTTCTTTTGGTGTCGGTCCGTTGATGATAAAGTACTCTAAACTCTCCCCTTCCACACTGAATTGAGCTTTCGATACTTTTTCTGAAGCAATTTCATAGGAAACTTTTTCTGAGTGATTTACAAATACTCCGTAGCCTTTGTTGCTTATGTAAAATGGAATATTTTTATACGCTTGTTCACTTCCTGTTCCACCATCTTCATTCCAAATATCTACTGTTTGTCCGTTTTTTACAAATGGAGTAAAGCGCTCTCCTAGTCCGTAAATCAATTCTCCAACATCTAAGGATAGTTGTTCACGCATAAAAGCACTATTGTTATCGCTTACTATATAACTCATACCTCGACTTTCACTTGCTGTTAACTGCTCTTCTCCGTTAAAGAAGCCGATATTCCAACTATCACCTTTTTGCACTTTTGCATGAAGGTTTCCAGTAGAGAAAACTAATTGCTCTTCTGCCTCTTCAATAACGACAAGAGTGTCTTCTGTATGCAGCTCGTGATGTGGACCTAATGCTTTTCCTCCAATGTGATGACTCATTTTCACTTTTATCACATCTTGTAAAGGTGAGGACATTTCAACGGTCAACATTCCGCCATCCAACGTGTTTCCTCGATGGGATACTTTTACAAATGAGGCATATAAAGTTAATTTTTTGTCTGTTTTCTCATAGTCATATACTTCTTATGGATATTGTAATGTAAATCCTTCTCTATCCATCCATAAACCATTACTAAATTTCATGTGTATATCCTCTTTCTATTTTTTTTCATTAATAAGAAATGATATAATGCACCAATTAATCCTGCGTCATTTTTCAGATGGCAATATTCTAGTGGTACTTTAAAGTCTTCCCAGGCAGGAATATTTTGTAGCTCTTTTTCTAAATTTCCTAATAGATCTTCTCTACTACTAATCCCTCCACCTATTAGTATTTTTTGTGGGTTTAAGGTACACGCTAAATTAAATATTCCACAACTTATATAACCTAACCAGTTATCGATTATTCCCTGCACCTCTAGATTATGTTTGGCTTCCTCAAACACCACTTTTCCATCTACTATCTCTTCATTCGGAATTCCTTTATATTCCTTATATTGTTCGATTAAGGATCTTGTGGAGCTAGTATCGTGCATGTTACGATAATTTTTATTAGAGCCGGCCATATTCATCATTCCAAATTCTCCAGCTTTAAATTGGTAGCCACGAACCAACTGCCCATTAATCACAATTCCTCCGCCAATTCCAGTCCCAATTGTCATACAAATAAAGTCATCACAATCTTTTGCATTCCCATAAAATTTTTCAGCTAAAGCGGCACAATTTGCATCATTTTCAATTTCAACAGACAAGGAGACATGATTTTCCAATAATTCTTTTATATTGGTTTCATTCATTACTTTCAAAGCTCCACCAAAAGCGACATATCCAGTTTTATAATCAATAAACCCTGGGAAACTAATTGCAACTCCGCTTACTTCATAGGATTGTTGATAATTTTTTATAGTAGCTATCATATCCTCAACAAAAATACCAGAATCAATGCGGTTTGTATGATAGTCTCCTTTTTCTAGAATCTGGCCATCTTCTGATAAAATGGCGTGCTTTACCTTTGTTCCACCTACATCAAAGCTAATATAATAGTTCATATGTTTTCCTCCTCATTTACCTACCCTACTCCCTGTGGGTAAATTCTACTCCACGCAATAGAAAAACGGTAAGCTTTCAATCCTATTTCTGCCATTAAACGAACATCTTCTTTGTAACGATTATAATGGTCTACTGCAACATCTCCATTTGTGTTTTGAAATGTTATTCCAGGAACCTTTGTATAAATATCCCAGACAGATGGACCTTTTCCCCCTTGATTTCAGGCTCCTTCGACTTGATATGCTGCTGAAGCTGACCCCATAAGAAATCATCTGGAAACGGTTTTAATTTTGTATGTATCATATTTTATTCCTCCTTCTCATAATTGTAATCGATGTCAATATATATGTATATCCTTTTTTAGTCGTAACAATTTGACATTCTTAGTCGTAATAATTGGATATTCTTAATCTGTAAATATATATTTTATGGCCTATTATCCACTAGGATGAGAAACCCCTATTCAAACACGTGAATGGAGAGATGGATGGCCCTACGTTGTCGGTCATAAAGAAGGGATTGTTGAAGTAGGCTACCTAAAATGGAAGAAGTACCGTTCCTACCGACATACCTGGAAGTAGATGAATTTAGTGATTCTAAGTTAAATATTAACTTTCATACATTACGCATTCCATTTACTAAAGAAATTTTATTCCTCCCATTTAATCATTGCAAACGTAAGCAATTTATTTGTATACTAAACATAGTAGTTAGGAGGGATTCCCATGTCTGTTACAGATAGATATTTCATTAGAGAAATGAACGAAAAGTTGGTTTTAAAAACTATTATTCAAGAAACTCATATTTCACGAGCTGATATTTCTAAGAAAACAAATTTAAATAAAGCCACTGTTTCATCAATTGTTGCAAATCTATTGGAAAAGGAGTTAATTTTAGAAACCGGAATCGGTGAAAGTAATGGTGGTCGTAAGCCTATTATGGTTACTTACCATAAGGAAGCTGCCCTTTCTTTAAGTATTGATTTAGGAAATGATTATATTTCCGCTATTCTTACTTACCTTGATGGTACTATTGTTCTCCACAAAAACGTTACATCCATCCATATCAACAAACGAACGGTTATGAAAGAGTTAAAAGATATTATTCATTATTGCCAAGAACACGCTCCAGCTTCAACATACGGAATTATTGGAATCTGCGTAGGGGTCCACGGTATTGTAAACAATAACGAAGTCATTTTCTCTCCATTCTATTCATTCGAGGAATTTCAGCTGGCTGAAAAATTAGAAAAAGTATTTGATATTCCAGTCACATTAGAAAATGAGGCGAACCTGTCTGTTCTTGGAGAAAAGCAACATTTAACACAATTGACAAATTTAGTGAACATTAATGTGCGGACTGGAATTGGAGCTGGTATCATTTTGAATAATAGCCTGTTTATTGGAGGAAGTGGATATGCTGGCGAAATCGGTCATATGATTGTCGTTCCAAATGGAAGAAAATGCCCTTGTGGTAATAAAGGGTGTATCGAGCAATATGCTTCTGAGCAACAAATTTTAAAGCTATACGGCAGAAAAATCGGTGAAAAACAAGTTTCTTTTGTACAACTGAAAAAAGATTACTTGAATGGAGAAGAAGAAGCTATCGAAGCAATTGATACTTTTATCCGCTATCTATCCATTGGCATTAATAATATTATTACAACCTTTAACCCCGAAGTTATCATTATTAATAGTAAATTTACCGATGAGATTGATGGAGTTATTAACATAATAAGGGAAAGTATCACTTATAAAATGAATGATGATACAAAAATTGTTTCTTCCATCTTATCTGAAAAGTCAACTTTACTTGGCGGCTCTTATGTCAATTTCAGTAATTTTCTTGGTGTTGACTATTAAAAATACAAGCTCAAAAATAAGCTGCCTGGAAAGAACATCCTTTTCCAGACAGCCTACTGGATAAATCAGCTACGAGAGTAATGAAACTTCCCTAGATTGATTCTTTCTATATCATGGAGCATGAATTGACTCGTTGGACAATCCACTTTACTCCTTCACTCCTCCAGCTGTAACACCGCTAATAATATAACGTGACAAAAATAAATAGATAAGGAGTAACGGAATAATCGTTAATGACACACCCAAATACATACTGCCGTACTCTGTTCGGTACATATCAGTTTTTAATAATTGCACTAACATTGGTAATGTAAATTTCTCAACATCATTAATAAGGATTAACGGCATTAAGAAATTATTCCATGATGTTACAAATGCAAAAATTGCCATTGTTGCTAGGCCTGGTTTCATTAACGGCAACATAATACTGTGTAATATTCTTATCTCGCTAGCTCCGTCCAATCTAGCGGAATCCGCTAAGTCTTGGTGATACACTGTTTCTAAATATTGTTTCAAAAAGAAAACTGTCGCTGGTGCAGCGATTGCCGGTAATATGAGCGGAATATAGCTGTTCAGCAAATTTAATTTACTAACAAATTGATAAAATCCAATAAGGCTAATTTGAGAAGGAATCATAATCAACCCTAATACCAATCCAAAAAATATATTCTTTCCTTTAAATCTATATGCTGTTAATCCATATGCTGCCAAAGCTGAAAAATACACACTTAAAATTGTTGAGAAACCAGCAATGGTAAGGCTATTTTTCAGGCCCCCGAAAACATCAAACCCTTTACTACTCAATACTTGCCAATTGTACGATAAGTTCCCGCTCGGTATCAAAGAGAGACCTTGCTGGATTGCTTCCGCCGACCTAGTTGCATTCACCAATACAATCCAAAAAGGAAGAAGGCTTAATAATGTTAAAAGAATCAGAAATACATAAATCAATAATCGTTTTACTCGTAATATCTTTTCCATTACTTTTCTCTCCCCACCTTATTTTCTCTCCCTGAATAATCGGAACATGATTACACTCAATACAACTGAAATCAACAATAGTATAACCGAGGCAGTTGCTGCTATATCAAAGTTACGGCTTCCTGTAAATGCTTGTTTATAAATAAACATTGTAATAGTCATTACTGAATTATCAGGATTTCCTTCCGTTAATAAAAACGGGATATCAAACATCTGCAAACCGCCTATTAATGAAGTTACCAGTGTGTACAGCATAATAGGACGCAACAGCGGTAAAGTTATTTTTCGAAAAATTTGTCCGTCATTGGCCCCATCTACCATAGCTGATTCAAAAAGTGAAGTGTTGATGCTTAGAACTCCAGAAATAAGCACTAACATTGTTTGTCCGTACCACATCCAAAACTGAATGAAAGACACAATACCTCTTGTTCCTGTCACACTTCTGAAGAACTCAAACGGTTCAGATATCACACCAAGATTTTCTAAAATCAAATTAATAGGACCTCTTGGATAGCTAAATAACGCATAAAAGATAATCGCCACTGATGCTGCAGTAATAATATTTGGTAAATAAAACATCACTTTAAAAATACCTTGCCCTTTTAATTTCAATCGTACATTTGTAAACCACGAGGCAAGTAATAACGACAATAAAATTTGTGGAACAAAGTTTACAATCCATAATATAAAAGTATTTTTTATAGATTTAATAAATAAAGCATTCGCGAAAATAGTCTGGTAATTTTGGAGACCTACTATTTGATATTCTGTATTCCATCCTCTTAAATTTGTAAAACTCAGAAAAATCGTATAGATAATTGGGTATAACTGAAAAACCAGAAAGGCTAAAAGAAATGGTGCCAGAAAAATATAACCGTAGCGATTATATCCCTCAAGTTTATTTTTTCCAACCTGTTTCATGAAAACTCCCTCCACATTCTAAGATGAATCATGTGTTTAAGTATAAATACAGGTAAAGGTGATTCATCATAGTTCGTCTGTATCCTCTTGATAGTTTGAGAGAATGGATTTTCATCCATTCTCTCAAACTACTTACTCTACTTCAACATCAGGATAGGCATTTGCCACAGCTTCTTTAAAGTTTTTGAGGGCAGTGTCTATATCTACTTCACCTTTTGAATATGGAGTCAAGGCATTATCTGTAAACAACGTTTCAATTGTTTGATCGTACTCTGTCAAAATTGCACCGTTGATGTTCTGTGCCATATCCGCAAATGCACCGTAGCTGTTTTGTCCACCTAAAAATTCTTCTGAATAGTCTGCTTTGTACTCATTAACAACATTTTCATTTCCAACAAAATCTCCTGTATCAGTTGCCCATTTTTCCAAGAAGTCTTCATTTGTCGTAATATAAGAGATTAGATCAGCTGCTTCTTCTTTCTTGTTGGAGTTGTCTGTGGTTCCAATCCAAGTTCCTCCCCAAAAGTAAGCAGTCGGCCCTTGCACCATTGTCCAGTCTCCAGCAGTTGATTCCCCTGTTTCACTAGATTCAGCATTGGTTTTCAACCAATAGTGAAGTCCCCAAGTTGGTAAGCTGTATCCAAGTATTTCATTACCAGACATTCCAGCAAACCAAGCTTCCCCTTGACCCTCCGCATCCAATGTCAAACCTTCTGACACGAACTTCTTAGACATCTCCAATAAATTTGTCAAGCTATCATCAACAACTAATTTACCGTCTTCCACCCAACCGTGTTCTCTTTGACCATAAAATGGTTTTGCAAGGTCCTGAACACTAGCAATCATATACATGCTTCCATTTGATTTTTCTTTCAATGTTTTTGCTGTTTCGTAGAATTTGTCGTAGTCAGAAATCGCAGCCTGCATTTCTTCCGCACTCTTAATTCCTAAATATTGTTCAGCTAGGCTTGTTCTGTAGAAAAACGCTCCAGGAGCCGCTTGCCAAGATAAAGCCTTCAACTCACCATCTGCTGCTGTTCCTACATCTTTTACATAATCATAGGTGTTCTCTGCATCTTCAAGTAAACCATATTCCTCAAGGTTGGCTAACATCCCTGATTCCACATATTTTTTCACAAATGCTGACTCCAAAGCGACAACATCAGGTGCATTATCTGTCCCCAATACTGGATCCAATTTCGTTTCAAATTGATCTGTCGGAATCGATACAACTTTAATATCGTAATCTAAGTCTGTGTTGTCTGCTAGGTAATAATCTTCCACAATTGTTCCTAATTCATCTGTAAATGTCCAGACCACCAGTTCATCATCTCCCGAACTACTTGAACCGCTTGAACTTGTACTTGATGAACTACATCCTGACCAAAGCAACACTCCCGTAGCCAATACAAAGAAAAATCGATTAACTTTTCTCATCTTTTTTGCTCCCCCTTGATATAGTTAGTTAAAAAGATAAACTAATCATTAAGTATCATAAAATAAAACACCTACCTTTGTCAAACGCTTACACTTTTGGACAAAATATTATTTTTGACAACAAAAAAGCTCCAATCTGTAAGAAAAACAAAGGGATCCTTTTCTCACAGATCGGAGCTTTTTGACTCCTATCATTCCTTATTCACTAATTCAACTAGCTTTCTCATACATCTATGTTGTGAAATCATTTCTATATTTTTCATATTACCTGCAACCCTGCTTGATTCAAAAAGTTCCAAGGTTTATTGTAATGAGGTTGGAAAAAGAAATCAACAAATCCTAATTGTTCTACTGTCATCTCATTTTGAATGCAGACAGACAACGTGTTCATCGATTGGGTTAAATCCGCTTTTGACATAATTTGTGCTCCGACAATACGTCTTGATTCGGCTTCATAGACTACTTTTAACAATAATTCTTCCACAGTAGGCATAAATTCAGGACGATAGTTGTCTTTTATTGTTACTGACTTCACATTCAAGTCCAAATGTTTTGCTGCTGTTTCTGTTAAACCTGTTGAAGCAATATTATAGTCGTAAATTTTAATTCCTGATGTCCCTTGTGTTCCCTGATAAGGAATCGTTGGCTTTAGTAAATTATAAGCAACCAATGTCCCCATTCTCACCGCGTTTGTAGCTAATGGAATGTACGCATGTTCTTTGGTAGGATTGTAAATAATTGCACAACTATCACCAGCAGCATAAACATCCTCTTTACTAGTTTGCATATATTTATCTACTTTGATTGCCCCATTCAAAAGCATATCTACTTGCCCTGTAAGTAGCTCTGTCTGCGGACGGAAACCGATACATAGAATAACCATATCTGCTTCATACTCACCAGATGATGTCACAACTTTTGTGACTTTTCCATTTTCCCCTTCAAATTTTGTTACTGTTTGCCCAAGGGCTAATTTAACTCCACGATGATGAAATTCTGCTTCCGCCACCTGAGTATATTCTTCATCCAAATATTTATTTAAAATTCGTTCCTCAGCATCAATTAACGTTACTTCTTTCCCATTCATTTCAAATGCTTCTACCAATTCAATGCCGATATATCCAGCACCTATTACTACTATTTTACGGGAACCTTTTGCCTTTTCAATGATTGTGTTGGAATGAGCATAGTTTTTCGACAATAAAATATTATCTAAATTCATTCCCTCCACCTTCGGAATAATTGGCCACGATCCTGTTGTCATTACCAACTTATCATAAGAATCTACTCTTTCTTCCCCTGTAATGAGATCCTTCACACGAATTGTTTTATTGGCTGTATTAACCGCTAGCACATCGTGTTTCATATTCATTTGCACACCTAATTCAGCCATTTGCTCAGGTGATGAATAGAACAAACCTTTTGGATCTTCTACAACTCCACCAACATATAAGGCGATTCCACATGATAAAAATGAAACATTGTCATTTCTCTCATATACTGTAATAGATGCCTCCGGGTATTTCTTCGCCATATTTACTACTGCCGCAGTTCCTGCATGTGTACAACCTATTACGATGACTTTCATTGTTCGCCAACCTTTCCTAAAATGCTTATTTTTTAATAATCAGAAAAAACAACAAATTC
>DAIDKD010000020.1 GCA_027451065.1 Bacillaceae bacterium
GTCTTATTATTTCTCTTCCTGTATTAGTAAGTGTAAACATAACTTGATTATTTTCATCTCTATATTTTTCGACTAAACCTAGATACATTCCAGCCGAAGTATAATAACCCGTTTGTCTCTCATCAAAATCAAAATTTCTAGTGATATCATCTTTACTCAAGTCACTTTCAACAAGTAACCCTAACAAATCAACAACTCTTGGAAAGGAATCAGCTTGAGGAAATGGAATTCTTGGCTCTGGTTGAGTACGAACAGTCTGAAAAACTTCAATTATATCTCCAAGTTCTAGCTCCTCATGAGCAATAATAAAATCTTTTTGCTCTAAAAGTTGAACCGAATTATACCTATAAGAGTCAGTAAATTCATAAACGAAAAAGCTAAAAATGTCATTGGAATAAGTAAAAAAAACAGGTCTTACTTCTTTATAAGTTTTCTCTGTCCATAAGCGATAGGGATAATAAAGTTGCCTAATGAGAAAATCATCAACCCTTTCTTTTTTAGCCTCAACTAGCATGAATTGACTTTGACTCTCATACCCTCCATCAATTTCAATTTGAGAATTTTTAATGCTAACAGGATGGTCATTCCCTCTTTTAGTTCTAATATTAAAATCAAATTCTTTAGAGGACATTCTTCCAGATATAGTCTGAAAAGACTGCTCTCCCAGAACACTGTCTATCATACCAGTAACATGTGCACAATGAAGTGCTGAACTTTCGGAATAAAGGTCTGCTGGATCTATGGTTGTAAGTTCTCTTGGGAAATCCACCTGGATGGGTCTTATTTCTGGATTATAAGTGACTTTTTTATAAACATCAAACTCACCAATAACATAGCTTGAACGCGAGTTAGGTAAGATTGATAATCCATTATCCTTAAAAAGCTTTGGTAAATTACTGTAATGATCAAACTTAGCCATCAGCCTTGGCTCACGTTCTTCCCTTATTTCTTTAGCTTTAATTTCAAAATATCCATTTCTTTGGACATTTTGTAAAATATTATAACGTTCAAATAATACTCCCCATGCACTATCTGTTAGATTCATAATTCATCACCAACACCTCATCAATTTTTCCTCTACCATTAGCATTTGCATTAATATTTCTATTTGCCGAAACAACCTGAATATTAAAACCTTCATATAACTCATAAATAAATTCAGTTGCTGAATTACTCAATAAAACATTTACCCCTCGCTTGTCTAACTCTACAAAAAGATACTTTAATCTTCTTTGGTCATCTTTATTGAACCCATCTAAACTGTAACCTGTAAATGAAGAAGTATCTGAAACCGGGTCATACGGAGGATCAAGGTACACGAAATCCCCTTTCTTTGCATTTTCTACTGCCAGTTCAAAATCTCCATTAAGGATGGTCACATTATTAGAATTCAAATAATTATGAACAGCTTTTAAAACTATTTCATTGACAATTTGAGGATTCTTATATTTACCAAAAGGAACATTGAATTGTCCTTGGCTATTCACCCGAAACAATCCATTAAAACATGTTTTGTTTAAATAAATTATCCTTGAAGCTCTTTGAGCAGGAGATAAGTCTTTATACTCTCCTTGTCTGTCCAAATCACGAATTTCATAAAAATAATCCTTGTCATTCTCATGCTTGATTAAGTCCTCAATCAACTCATCCACATTGTTTTTAATTACATCATAAACATTTACAAGCTCACTATTGATGTCACTTATGATCGCTTTTTTTGGTTGAATATCAAATAAAACTGCACCTGCTCCAATGAATGGTTCATAATAAGTATTGATTCTCTTCGGTACATACTTACGAATTTCTGGAAGTAACTGACGCTTACCTCCAGCCCACTTCAAAAAGGGTTGTGCTAATTTATTTTTCGCCACTTTAAATCTCTCCCTTTAAACTATATACAAACAAACGTTCTACAACACATTATATCATACTTGATTGTATATTTGAATCACTAATAAATTATTATATCATATTCTCTGAGTTGCTGCTCTTAAAGTTTAACAACCGTATCAAAAAAGAATAAATATTGAATACACTGTTACCCTATATTTCTCCCTACCCAAAAGAACTTTTAAACCAAACAAAAATTCGCCACAGCCCCAATTAAATTCGCATCGTTCTTATACCGACAAACCTCAACAACAGGCACAAAATCATTCAACTTATTTTTATCTAACAGTTGCTTCATCCTCTGATTAATTTCATCAACAAGTCCTTCTTTCGCTGTTACCCCACCACCCAAAATAATTTTTTCAGGATCAAATATAAACTGTAGGTTATATAATCCTAACGTTAAATAATGATAAAACATGTTTACTTCTTCTTGAGCCGCTTCATCACCAGCTTCTGCCAATTGGAAAACTTGTTCACCTGAATACTCCTTACCTACTTTCGCCGAAAAACGTTTAGCCATATTAACCGCTGTCCCAAGCTCACTGAAGGACTTCCCCTGTTCAAGAACCATTAAACCGAATTCCCCACCATAAAGATGTTCTCCCCGCTGTAACTCTCCGTTTACAATAACCGCACCGCCAATCCCTGTACCAATCACAACAAAAACAACATTCTTACAGTCACTTGCTGCCCCGCTCCATAATTCAGCCAGTGCTGCACAATTGGCGTCATTCTCCATGCAAACAGGTAACTGCAAAAGCTCAGAAAGGGAATGACTTATTGGAAAGTGATGGATATAAGGTACTGCACTAATTCCTTGGATTATTCCCTCATCTTTATTGACTGCACCTGGCACGCTAAAAGCGGCTCCTTCAAGATGATATTTGGTTTTCATACTTTCTGCGGTATTTTTCAATTGCCTTTTCATCTCATCCCACGTATCTGGCGTGTTAAATTTAGCTGTTTCAACTAATCTATCATTCTCCCAAACGCCATACTTTACTGCGGTACCACCAATATCAAATGCAAGTAGCGCCATCTTCTCTTCCACCTCTACTTTCCTTTTAATTGATTGATTTTCATTACTTCCGCCATGAACCGACCACTTTTTTTCAATGTTCGTTTACAGTCATTTTCTAAATCCACACTGTAGTAGCCGTAGCGATTTTTATAACTATTGAGCCAACTCCAGCAATCAACAAAACACCACATATGATAGCCGAAACAATTGCTTCCTGCCTCTATTCCTTTATGTAACATGGTTAAATGATCTGTTAAAAATTCAATGCGGTAATCATCTTGAATTTCACCTTTTTCATCTTTGAATCTCTCTTCTTCACTTACACCCATGCCATTTTCTGATACATACCAAGGAATATTTCCGTAGTTTTCTTTTATCTCTATGGATATATCGTACAATCCTTCTGGATATATTTCCCAACCTCTGTGTTGATTCATTTTTTTGTGCGGCCAATCATAGTGTGCAAAGAAATGTTCAGGCATGATTTTTTCAGAAGCAGGAATTGGTGTGTCACGTTTCTTTACTCTTCGTGGCTGATAGTAGTTCACACCTAGAAAATCAATGGTATGTTCTGCAATTTTTTGTAAGTCTTCCTTTTGGTATTCCGGCAGTAATCCTTTGTCTTTTATAAATGTGATTAATTTTTCAGGGTACTTCCCTTTAATAGCTGGATCAAGGAAGCTTTTATTGAAAAGCAAGTCCGCTATTTCAGCAGCCGCTACATCTTCTTTATCATTACTACGGGAGTAAAATGGCGATAAATTTAAGACGATGCCTATTTCCCCATCTTGTGTACGATGATAACTTTCAATTGCCAAGGCATTTGCCAAACTAAGGTGGTAAGCCACTTGCACAGCTCTTTTCATATCCACCACACATGGATAATGGTACTGGTACAAATAACCACATTCCACACTGACAATTGGTTCATTGAAAGTCACCCATTTTTTTACTCGGTCACCAAAAAGCTGAAAGCATGTTTCTGCAAAATAAACGTATTTATCTACTACTTCTCTGTTTTCAAAACCACCTTTTTCTTGCATCAGCATAGGAGTGTCGAAGTGATATAAATTTATGATTGGTTCTATTCCTTCCGCTATCATTTCATCAATCATATGATTATAAAAGTCAAGACCAGCTGGGTTAATTGTCTTGCCATCAGGTAACAGGCGTGCCCAAGAAATAGATGTACGATAGGAATTCATGGATATAGCTTTCATTCTCTGTATATCACTCTTTACATGCAAATAGGACTCCGATGTTTTTTCGGGTCCAATCTGTTTCCAGAATAATTCAGGATTCTGTTTATGCCAATGTTCCCACACTGTTTCCGCCTTGCCATCGTTCTCAAATTTCCCCTCTGTCTGTTCTGCTGAAGCTGCTGCTCCCCAAAGAAATCCTTCTGGAAAATGAAGTATCATGTTATCAACGCCTTCTTTCTTTTTTATCAGTTAAAATATGCTCTGTTTCGACCCATTTTTGTACAGTTGACTGGTATAGATTCAGATACTGTGTGTAAATCATATCAATTTGGATAAGAACCGGAATCTGTGGTGATATATTTCCTAATGACTCCTCTTTCGTAAGTGATGCGGCATAAAGCACTTTATCGGCATATCTAATCATTTCTGACTCGTCATTTGCAATAATAAGTAATAATTTCGCTCCTTTTTCTTTTGCGATTTTCATGGCCTTGATAAGCTCCGGATCTTCACCTCTTAAAGAAGCAATAAGAATGACATCCGAACGATCGGCAAAATTTGCGGCCATTAAAATGGAATGCTGGTCGCTAATCACACGTACAAACTTTCCAAGACGAGAAAATCTGAACTGAAAGTCTGCACCAGCATAGGAGTTGAAACCCATGCCCCAAAAGTGAATGAGCTTCACTTCTTTCAATGCTTTGCAAAAATAATCAATAGATTCCTCACAATAGGAAGAATCACTTTTTGTTGCAAGGGCATGATAGCTCGATGTCACACTTGAAGCAACAGGAGTATGAATATCTCCTTGACCAAGTGATAAATTGTATAGAAATATTAATTCCTTATAGTTATTTAAAGCAAGCTTTTTACTAAATCGAGTAATAGAAGCTGGCGATACAGCTATTTTCTTCGCTAGCTGCTCAATGCTTAAAGCAGGCTTTTTTGATAAAAAATAGTCAGCTATTACTTGTTCCACACTTGTAAAGTCCATGCGCTGTGACTCAATGAGTAAAAAGATATTCTCATTCAAACAATTTCCCCCTTTTCATGTCCGGTGTACACCTGGAACAGCCAATGTTCCTCCAACCTAAAGGAGTTTTTTACCTTTACGTTGGGAGATACACATCAAATGACTGTCAGCCATTTGATGTGTAGTGGTTAGGCGCTGGAGTTAGACATACTTATACTCTCTTATTCTTTTACCGGACAAATACCGATTGTTTTTATTTCACCAGGAAGAAAATCACCTAGTTCAACTTTTTGGGATTGGATTGATTCGCTTATTACACTTCCATCTAACTTTAAGAAGTTGTAGGAAATAGGCGTATTCCACTCTAGTACTCCACCCTTTACTGTATCAGTAAGACTCGGGTTATAAAACCTAATTTCTAGCCCTGACAGATTTTCATTGCTTCTCAAACTACTAAAAACGATATTTTCATAATGTAAGTTTAATGATTCTGGTTGCTCGATTTTAAAAGGTAGTGGGTTAGACACAAAATATTTTAATGTTGTCGTAAAACGATTTAAGTCTTGTATTTGATAATACTGTGTAGATATAGCATATTCTTCAAAACCTTTCATCAATTGTGCCGGGTGATACTGCTCATCTAGTTGAATCGCTACTTTCACATGCAACACTTCTTGCAGTTGACTGTCAGGTGTTTCAACATATCTAAACTCATTTCCAGAGGCAGCGCCTGGACGTCTCAGTAAGTCCGGTCTTCCTAAATAACCGACACTGCGATACATTGTTAAAGCAACTTGTTCAAAATTGTCTCCGATGAGCTGATACTCTTTTATCCCTTTGCTGAACAGGGTCCAACTGGAATGCTCATTGTGAGTATTCACATAATGTATCATCGGATAGATAGTTGTCGGTTCTTCACGCCATCCTAAACTTTGCCAATCATGAATATGAGGGTCTACCACTGGACGTTTGACTGTTCCGAAAGGTGAATCTGCATAAGAATATTTTCCGTACACATCTGTTTTCACTACTAAACGCATTCGATGATCTTTTGCGGTATTGTTTATTTGAAAGCTTAGCTCTAATCGATGAGAATGACGAGACAGCTTTATTCTCAGAGAATACGGCACCGACTCTGTGCGTTTTTTCGCATATCTCTCACTTATATCTTGTGCAACATGCCAGTGACCTTCTACAAGTAAAACTTCTTCTAACATGCCCGACTCTTTGGTTATTTTTGCTTCTGAAAAATCAAGCTTGTATATATCATCTTGGTATGGTGGTGAATAATCATACGTATCCCCTTCATCACCGCTGTTTTCAATCCAAAGCATATCCTCGTAAACCTTACTTGTCCGCTTATCAGTTAAATGACATTTTCCATCCATGACTTCAAATCGATACGTATCATTTTCAATACTTAGATTTTCACTTGCTAAGCATGTTTTATGTTCATCTGGAATAGATGGCGTTTCTGTAATCTGGCATACTGTATAACTAAAGCCAGGTAATTCCATTTCTGCACAAACAGAGTGAACGTAGTAATAATCTTCTGGACGATAAGCGGTCTCATCCCGTCGAATGGAACCATTATATCGTTTCTCTGTATTGATTAATTGAAAATCAATTTTTTTATTTCCCTGATATAATTCAAAATTGGCAAATGTTGTTGATATTTCAAATTGCACCACTTTACGGATATTCCTTGGTAATGTGTTAAAAAACAACAATTCATTGTCCACAAGACTTTGACGTGACTCAGCAATTTTTCGTGTTAAATAATCAACTGCTGAGTATGATAATTGATCAGCCTCTCTGAAACGCTCATTAATTATTTGATTGGTCGCATCACTATTACAGCCTCCAGCACTATCATGAGCATGATTTCTAATGAGTAATTTCCAAATACGATCTAGTAGGCCTTTTTTATATGGGATACCTAGGCTTTGTGCCATTGCCATCAGTGGTTCAAGCTGATAAATCATTCTTCTTTCCACTTTATCATTCATATATTTATGATCATATCTAGATGAATAAATGGACCTATGTATTTTCGACACCGAACTAGAAATAAATTCTCCTTGGATGTGTGGTAAATTCCCCTTTTCTTTCTCTAATTCAGCCATCAATGCTGGGTAGTGGCTTTCTACTAATTGATAGCCATCTTCTGCTAATTTTTCATTATATTTCTGCATTCGTTCTTTTAAATTGAAATCTACATATCGCTGGTCTCCACCAACTGGGAGTGCAACGTCCATTAATGTGCTATCTTTATCAATGGTCAGCATCAGACCTTTGGCATCATCACTTTCAATCAATCCGACACCGACAAAATAACCATTTTTAATGTTTAAGGCAGTTACCTCTGAACCATCCTCACTTCCCCAAACAAACTCCCGCTGCTCTGTCAGATCGTTGGGCAGTCCTCGCCAAAAAACAGCTTGCTCTATTCCCATTCCATTGTAAATTTTAGGCATATCTTTCCCTTGACCAAATGAATCTGGTAAATAACCAATCTTCATCGTTCCGCCAAGCTCTTCTGCCATCTTCATTCCAAGTGATAAATTCCGCACAATAGACTCACCGGAAATAATAAGCTCATCTGTTTGTGTATACCATGGACCAATCCATAACTTCTGCGCTTTTACCAAAGCAGTAAATCGTTCTTTTTCTTCTGGAAAATGTGTTAGATAGTCCTCCACAATACTCATTTGTCCATCTAATAAATAATAATCTATCACACCGTCCTCAAGCGCTCGGAAAACTTCGTCCATATGATACGCTAATTGTACAAATGATTCATTTGTTGTAAAATACCATTCAAAATCCCAGTGTGTATGATGGATTACATGTACCTTTTTCATTTCTGCTCCTTCTAGTCAAATTGTATTTGATTGATGATTGCTGTTAATTTTTCTGGATTATTTTCTTCTAACACGCCGCTTCTAAAGTCATCATCAATTAATTTACGTGCAATAAGGCTTAATAGTCTCAAGTGTTCCTTGGCGCCTTCAACAGGAATTGTCAGGGCAAATGCCACTTTAACCGGACGTTTATCCAAAGCATTCCATTCAATTGGCTCACTATATTTTATTAAAAACATTCCTGGCTTTATCACCGAATTATTTTTGCTATGAGGAATAGCAATCCCATCTTTAAAGCCTGTTGTTGCTTCTTTTTCACGTTCTTTTAATCCTTTATAAAATTCATCTGCTGATGAAACAAATCCTTTCTCACATGCTACTTCGGCGATTTTACGAAATGCCTCGTCCTGTGTTTTTGCACCTTTTTCAAAAACAATATGCTATTGATTAAAAATACCTGTATTCATGTCTATACACCTTCCAATTCTCTAAAATTATTATCCTACTTGTGCTTGCGCTTCTTCTATCTGTTCAGCTGCTTCCATGGCAGCATCTTTTCTTGTAAATCCAATAATCATTGCCGTCACAACAATCCCAGCCGATACGCAGCCTATCCATGTAACAAAAGGAACTGGCTGTTCAATATAACCAATAAATGTTCCCAGTGGTGACCCAATTCCTCCGAAAAATCTACATCCAGTAGCCGCTGCCAAGCCACCTGCAACTGCTGATCCTGTCACATTTGCAATGATCATTCGAACTGGATCCGCTGCCACAAATGGAATCGCTCCTTCTGTTACTCCGACCATTCCCATTCCGAAAGCTCCACCTGCCGCAACTCTTTCATCTTGGGTAAATTTCTTTTTGAATAGTCGTGTAGCCAACCATACACCTAGTGGCGCCACTGAAATAGCTGCTTGTGTTGCTGTTCCTGGTACAAAATTTGCACCGTCCATTCCAAATTTTGTTAAAGTATCTGTGAAAACAGCTGTTCCGAATACAAGGGCTGTCTTGTTGACCGGACCACCTAAATCAAAGCCAATCATTGCACCGCAAATGGCTCCAATAATAATTGGTGCGGTACTATATGTTTCATTTAGCCAATTCAGTCCATTGTACATACCGTCCATCCATACTGCAATTGGTGTTCCAATCACATAAAAGACAATCAGTACGATAAACAGTGTTGCGATAAATGGAATAATCATAATCGGTACAATTGGCGCGAAAATTTTTGGCCATTTGATTTTCTTCAATAATTTAACAAAATAACCAACGATAAAAGCTACTAAAATTGCTGAAATAAATCCGCCACCAGCCTCTGCGCCAAGTAATTCAGCATCATTGGCAATATAAGCACCAATCATTGCCGGGGCTATCGCAGGCTTATCGGCAATAGATTTGGCTACAAACCCTGCAAACAAAGGAATCATTAATTTAAAACCAACTTGTCCCACTTGGAATAAACGTGACATCAACAATCCCATGGAAGTATTTGTATCAAATCCCCACTGAACAATTCTTCCTAAATCATCTCTTTGGAAGGCATATAAATTAGCAATTGTTAAAATAAGACCGGCTGCTATAACCATCGGAACCATATACGAGATTCCGCTCATCACATGGGTAAAGAAATTCACTCTCTCTTTGTCGTTCCCTATCTGAACTTTGCCAACCTTCGTTCCTTTTTTTCCAAATACAGTTGCCTCTCTAAAAGCCTTTTCAATTAATCCTTTGGCATCTTCAATAGCTGGCGTTGACTTCGTTACAAACAACGGCTTTCCAGTAAAGCGAATAGGATCAACTTTAATATCCGCTGCGATTAATACTAAATCTGCTGCCTCGATATCCTCACTGGTTAAAACATTTTCAGCTCCGATAGCACCATTCGTTTCAACTTTCACATCATACCCCAACTCTTTGCCCGCTCTTTCGATAGACTCGGCGGCCATATATGTATGGGCAATCCCTGCTGCACATGCGGTAACCGCGACAATCTTTTTCTTCATACCTTGTTCCCTCCTCTATTTTTCTACCTCATCATATCAGCCATATTTTCCCGTGTAAACACTTTCTGGAAATTCGTTAAGTATTTTCATTAATTAATGGTTTTTGTGATTTATTTTTCATTTTTTGGGGATGAAGAAGGTTTGGGAGGTACTCTATGGGGAGTTTATGCACAGGTTATAAAGTAAAATAATTATACATAATATTATTACGTTAGATTGAATATTTTTTGTATACTATCGCTATACATGGAGAGGGGGAGCGTGGTAGGTTGTGCGTCTTGCGAAATGTAAAGTACTTTCGCCTTTCGCAAGGAACCACGCCCATAGAGCTCCGTGTCAATCGATAAATTGTAATCGAATATTCATGTATAATAACAAATAAACATACTACTGAATACCGAATACACGTCTATGGTAAACAAATCTTATTATAATCAATCTCTAACCGTGTTTAAAAGGACACTTTCATCAATCAATTTTTAAAAGTTGTGAGAATAGTAGTCTAAAATCGGAACACCTTTCTCAATAAGATAGTTTCCTATTCCGCACTCGATATCACGACGTTTATAACCGTCGGGGATATTGATAAGTGGGAAAATTAAAACAAACTCTCTATCCCATTTCTTTTGTAAATGGTGGATAATAATTCCAGAGGTATTGTACTTCCATTTATTAAATTTAGATTTTTCTCGTCCGTCTGTTGTATCATCGTACTCTTCAATTGAAGACGGAAAATCAAAATTAATATCATTACTTGTTGCAACGACACCCAAGTATTCATCTTTAGTAAATTTCATCCAAACAACGTCTCCAATATCTTTTAAATTATTGTCTAATTGGATTTGTTTATGAATATTGTAATCCATATAAAGATTTTTCTTACACAGTTCAGCTATACGCTGATTATCCAATTTCGGATTTTCTATAGTGTCCATCCCCAGCATTTTTAAAAATTCATTTGTTAAGTTGATTACCTGTTGGATGTCGGTAGGTTTTATTGTTGATTGATTTTCTGCTTTATTAAATCTAGTTTTATCCCCATAATGTACGGATGATTGTTCAGGCGGTAACATTTGAGCTTTGGTATACTTTTCTATTCTTTTCATTTTAAAAACCTCCAATTTATAAATGTGATTATTATGATTGTAGAATTAATTTGGTGCTGCTCTTATTCTCAAATTTATTTTCTTTCTGAATTTACCATATTAAATATAAAATGCATACTATACATTTTATATTCAAAAGCTAAAAATTGATGACTTTTCGTCAACAATTTTTTCCCATATCAAGTAGGTCACTTGATAGATTAGTTATATAAAGATAAGTCTTTTTGTCATCTAATTGTCTCCGATTTAGTAACCCTTTGTTAAACATTGTTAATAATAATCGTGCAACATTCGGCGCTTGCCAATTTAAGTACAAAGCAATATCTTTAGAGGACCTTTCTTGTTCATAACAATAGTAAACCACGTTCATCTCAGATTTACTTAAATTATTATTTAATGCTAACTTTTCTAATATATCTAGCCTGTTCAATAATAATACCTCCCTTCTTTAAATGTCATTTAGATACTATCAACTTTATATCATTAAACACCTTTCTAAGAAAAATGTCAAGGGTAAACTTTTGAGTGCTCTCGAAATTTCATTTCTTGGAATTGCCATAGTCAATCAACCTTTTTTATTTTCTTCCTTTACAAGCCCCATTATTTCCTCCGATATTTTTCATAAAAATAAAACACGCACTTACATTACGTATATAATTATCCCACTCTGTTAGGATAGATTGAGTAAAGTCATGAATTAGTTCTACTAAGGCTGTATTTTTAGTTGCTGTATTTACTTTACTCGCTATCATCTTCTAGTTCCTCAAATAAACTATTTAGGTCATCCAGAGCATCAGAGCTAACCGGTTCTTCTAAATCATAATCATGAAGGGTTTTATTAAAGTAACTTAAATCTTTTGCAATTTCATCTACTGAAATAATTCCATTCTCATAGTTTTCCAGTAAAATTTCCATATCAACAGACTCTATCCCTACAGTATTCAATTTGCAATTTAGTCTATTAAATACATTTTGATTTGCTGCTACAGCAACTTTGTAATACTGTGATTGTGGATTTCTTGCATCTTCCTTTAATAATTCCGCGACAGTTCTAGATGATATAGCTTTTGTTTCATATAACCTAAGGACAACACATTTAAATGGTACCCAATATTGACATTGAAGGTATGCAATGAAACGTAATAACTTTTTCATCTCCCATTTATTCAAAGTGTAGTTCCCATTGTTCCATTCCCCAATTTCATGTTTTATCGCCTCTTCTGGCAATAATAATTCTGCTGCAAAACGATTCGCTTTCTGCTCACGACGTTCTTTAGTCTCCTCATCCTTTGAACGATAAATATCAATAGGTGCATCCTCTATAAAATGATATAATTCATGTCCTATTGCAAATAAAATGCTATCTAAATAATCATTGGTGTTAATTGCAATAAAACGCATTTTCTCCCCGTTTATTCCTTTTGCAGATAAATAAACTGCTCGAAATGGATTTGAATTCTCTCCTGAAGTTTCAATCGGGTAATAAATTAAATGAATGTCATTATTTCTCACAATACGATAAATTTTTTCACCAAGAGGTTCATTATTATAATCCGAACGCATTTTTTCTGCTGATTTTTTAACTTCAAAGATATCCTTCTGCGTTAATTTATCATTTATCATCATGAACTTCCTTTAGTCGTAAATGCTTTCTATAGCAAAGCATCATAGACACCATTTTTTCAAATCCTTCTTGCTCTTCTTTTGTTGTTGCTTCTCCAAGGAAAGCAACAAATACATCTTCTTTATCTTTTTCCACCAATATATCTTCGTATTGAATTTCCAATACATCTAATAAGGCATTTAACTGTGGTAACGAGGGAAGATGGTTCCCTGCCTCTATTCTTCCTATCATTTGACGATTAATTCCTGTCAAAGTTTCCAAATAACTTTGTGAATAATTAAGTTTTTCACGATTCAATTTTATCAACTGGGACAACTTCTCTTCAGAAATTTTCTTCATATTTATACACCTCCATATTGATAAAAATAATATCTGATTATATAATTTTTATATTAACATCATCTACTTATGATACTAATTATATCATTTTTTGGTACACAATCAATATTTATTAGGAGCGTAGCGACCACAGCGAGAACACCCGTGACTTCAGTTGTGGGATGAATGCCGTTCGGATCCCACCCAGCCGATGTTACGTCAATAGTAAGCGTTTAGAGAAATCTGTACGTAGAGATAGGTAAACAAACTATCAAGCGTGTTGAAGTGGGTGGCTCCTAACAGGTCAGGCTGAGGAAGAAGATATAGTCTGTGCTTGCGGGAAACCGTAAGAAGTTCATCAGAGAACTGCACAGGAAGTAGCGAATCTGCGTGAACGACAACCTCCAATGTGATTAAAACAGGGTTCTATGACAAGCGCAATAAAGAAGACTCTCAACTTTTTTTCACCGAATGTTTTCGCTTACAAGAAAACCTGGTATAATTACATAATAGAAATTAGCGATAATACTTGTACATATGCTGTTTTTAACTATGAGGATCATGGAGATTTTTGGTTAGTAAAGAGCCTATCTCTGCCTAATTTCATCTATCTTAGAAAAAATATCTCTTTTGTAAAGGAGCTAGTTTGATGACAGAAGAAGACATGCGAAAAGAAGCTGCTAGGCGATTAACAGCTTTGGGTGTTAATCAGAATATGATAGATTACATCAAAAACAAAAAAACAATTGTTGCTCTCCCGACAGGAACAATTGTAGAGTTAGAGAACCAAGAAGTGGCTCTAGATCACCATGAAGCCGCACTAAAGAAATTGAAGTCTTTGAATAAAAATATATTACCGTTCTATCAGATCTCCACGAGCGACCCTGGGTTGAAGCTTGAGTATATCGTCACTCTCTTTATCTCTCCAGACAGAGAACAACTGCAACAAGAGTTTTATTTTAACGATGGATACAAACACACTGCTTATGTTTACTTCCCGCAACAGTTTGATTCTGAGGAAAAAGGATATATTACTGACGTGCCGCTGGTTACAATTCAGAATCAGCTATTTATAAACCATGCTACAACAAAAGATAGAAGTCATTGGCGCATATTTGAAAATCAGATAGTTACTGACAGACTTGTCTGAAGAAGGAAAGGAGAAAGTTACTGTTTCTGGTGTTGTTATGCTTATTTTTATAATTCGGACTTACAGTTGTAAAGTGGTGAAATGCCTATAAATCACCATGGTTTATAGGCATTTCTTTTATCTGGTAAGAGTCGAAATAGAAGCAGCGTAAGTTGACAGAGCATCAATAATTCGTTGTTGTTCTGACAGAGGAGGGAGATAAAAAAAATAGTCAGATTTGAGAAATTTAACACTTGCTAGGTTTTTCATAGCGGTTCCTACTGCGTTATCCTTCAATTTTTCAACCAACGAATTAAATACAAGTAAAAAATATTCGGTTAAGATGACATCGTTATTAAGAGTAATTTTTAACAATGCTTGATTTATTATCCCTTTTGGAGCATTTTCAGGGATAACATAGGTTTCACCTATTGTTCCTGCACCACTAATAATGATATCTCCAGGCTTCACTTCAAAATTCCTGAGTTCCTCAAAATATTCGGCAGAAATATAGTATTGTCCATAATCAATCGTTTTTCTAATGGCATTTCCCTGTTCATAAACTTTATAAGCAGCCTCCGAGTAAGGAATGAATAAAGTTTTTTTTAAAGCTGATCCAAATGGGCCACGTCGAATAGAATTCTTATCAAATGCCAATATCTCTGGTAATCGCACAACTTCCCAACTTTCTGGTATCTCAAACGGTATTTCATCATCAATATTTCGCTCTTTCCCACCAACTATCTCATAATACGAGTTATCCCGTCTAACAATGGTCGATTCATTCTTGTTTCGTTTGATTTTACCTTCCGCAATCAAACGCTCTTTCTCTTCCCTGATACGCTCAAGTAATACGCTCACAGGCTCATCGTTTGGGTCTTGTGGTACAAGTTTTCCACGCACGGCAAGAGAAAGGACTTTGTCGTTGAGCTGTACACGAAGTTGTTTTAGTTCTGATTGTTTTTGTTCTAATTCCTTGTTAATACTGAGAGCAGTATTGACTAAATTTACAATTTTACCTTGTTCATGTTTGGGTGGAATTGGGATAAAATAATTCCCTAATTTTTCGGCATTTATATTAGATTGAGAGACACCATCAGTCTTCACTTCTTGATTCTTTTGAAAGATATAGGATGAATTCATTACAAAGTTTATAAAATCAGGAACTATATTTCCTAGAAATCGAAGACGGATGATATATCCTGCGAAAATAGCATTCTCATTACTACGAAATATAGAGGTTTTCCCTACTAATTCACGACTATTAGTCCTGTTAAAGAGAATATCGTTTGGTTTCAATAAATATTTTTGAATTTCATTAGCATCATTCGTATATACCAAACTCGTCCAATCAATCTCTCCTTCTTGAATATTTCCCATACGAAGAACCGGGACTTTTCCTTCAGGCTGAGATTTCTTTGAAGTACCATACATAAGTGACTCGGTAATATTTTTTATGCGTTCCCAACTCCATCCTTCCGGCACCTCAAATGGTATCTCATCCTCAATTAATTTTACTGTTCCATCAGCAAACTGCTCATAATGCAAATTATCGTCACCTTTGAAAATGACAGATTCATTCTTATTACGCTTAATTTTCTTGTCTTTAATTAAACACTCTTTCTCTTCACGTATGTGTTCAAGTAGCACGCTTGCTGGTTCATCATTAGGATCTTGTGCGATAAGTTTACCCCGTACAGCAAGATCGAGGATCTTGCTTCGTAATGCTTTTGTATCAATCATTTCCATTATTCTTCCACGTCCCCTAATAATTCTTGTAAGTTGGACACACTTGCTGCGATTGCTTGTGATTTCTCATCCATCAGCGCCAACATTTCTGCAAGAGTGTAGTCTGGTGTGTCACTCTCTTTTGTCATCCATGAAATATCTAGGTTCGTGTTTTCACGCGCATTGATTTCATCAATCGTATATTTACGCCAACGCCCGTTTGGATTCGTTTCTGCATTGTAGGTTTCTTTACGCTTTAAGCGATCATCACGTTGATATTCTTTGATAAATTCTTCAAAGTGCCTATGAATAAGCGGCGTGCGCTTTCCAAATGATGGCATATCTGTCCGCAAGTCATACACCCAAACTTCTTTCGTATTCCCTTTATCCACCGTACCACGTTCAAAGAACAAAACATTTGTTTGAACCCCTTGTGCATAAAAAATCCCAGTTGGTAAGCGCAAAATCGTGTGTAAGTTCGCTTTATTCATCAAGTCTTGACGAATTTTTTCACCTACACCATCAACAAATAGCACGTTATCTGGAAGTACAACAGCAGCCCGTGCTTTTCCATTTGTATTTAGCGAATTATATATTGTTTGTAAGAAGTTCAATTGCTTATTACTTGTTTCAAACGTAATATCATCACGAGTTGCTCGCTCTCCACCTTTTTTCGTTCCAAAAGGTGGATTTGTTAAAACCACATCAAAACCTTTCATCCATTTTCCATTAGACGAAAGCGAGTCTCCTTGATCTAAACGTCCTTCAATATCATGCAAAAGAGCATTCATCAAGGCAAGTTTATGCGTGTTAGGCACAAGTTCCATCCCACTTAATGCTTCTTCTTTTTGGAATTTCACTTGTTCTGGCGACAAATCAAAGAAGTCATCGTATTTTTCTTTCAAGTAATGGTCGGCAGAAATCATGAAGCCAAAAGTACCTGCTGCAGGGTCATTCAAACGTTCCCCAACTTTAGGGTTGGTTAATTCCACCATCACATCAATCAATACGCGTGGCGTAAAATATTGTCCAGCACCTGATTTGGTTTCATTCGCGTTCTTTTCTAATAGCCCTTCATACAGGTCACCCAACCCTTCGTGCTTTGCAGAGTACCAATCGAGTGCATCAATATCTTTGATAATTTTTTCCAAGTTCTTAGGTTCATCAATACTTGTGGACGCATTCGTATAAATCATATTCAAGCGGCGATCAGTTGTAATTTCTGGATTTCCTAAATCAAGCAACAATTGTTGATAAAATGATTTTAATTCTAACCCTTCTTTAGAGACCCAATCATCCCAACGATACCCTTCAGGAATTGTTGTTTCTGTACCTTGTTCTTTCATCATTTTCAAAAATAAAATGTAAGTCAATTCTGTCACGTAGTTTTGATAACTAATCCCGTCATCACGCAACACATCCGCCATTTTCCATAGTTTTTGTACAATATCATTATTTGTCATTAGTTTTCCTCCGTATTACGCATATAAACTTTCATTAATCAATTCAGCGATCTCATCAACTCGTTCTCCAAGAACTGATTTGACTTTTTTGTAACCACCGTTATCACGAAATACTGCCAATCCATCGAAATAATCCTTCGCAGTTGGTGCAAAAACAGTTGTTTCAAGCAACTGTTTTTCAATTCTTTTCAGCCATTTTTCTTGATTCGTACTCCAATCTGCCATTCCGTAGACTTTTTTCATGGCATTCTTGATACGTGTTTCATGATCAATCAGTGGGCTACCGAGCGCTGCTTGACGAATAAAACTAATGATATCTGCTGCAACATACTCTTTCTTTTCATTCCTCCATGCTGCCTGGAGTTGTTTTTCGTCATATTTCTGTTTCTTCAATTCAAGATTGATAGCACGCAAATCTTGAATTGTTAAATCTTTTGGACGAGTCACAGCCATATTCAATGCAGGAATCAAATTTATATTTTCGCGGATAAATTGGTTGAATCCATTCAAGTAGTCTCCTGGTTTCACATTTCCTTCTCCATACCCACGAATAATCCCTTCCTCTACCAACGCATCTCCATGATGAGAAATATACATTTTGGATTGAATAGGTGAATAGTCAGCAACATGATTGATATTCTCTATTTGTTCCTCCAGCTCCTCTCGGCTCATGGTTTTGATACCTTGAATAAAACAGTCGAGAGAGCGAACGTTGTTCAACTCACTTAATTCTTCTTTTTGCTCTTTGGTTAAACGTTGTTTTTTCCGTTGCAATTTTGCCATCAACTCAGCCTTATGAAAACTAAATTCTTCATCAGATTCCGCGTTCATGGCATTATCTAAAACCTCTGAAATAGTTTGATTTTGTTTTGTCACGACTGGCTTCATATCTGTAATATTTTGCAGATAGTCATACAAGTGAACTGCATCAAATATTCGGAATGAATCTTTGCCGATTTCTGGGCATAAACGAGTTGCACGTCCAAGCATTTGATCATATAAAATACGAGAACGAACTCTACGCATAAAGACAAGATTACAAATTTCAGGAACATCGATTCCTGTCGTCAATAAATCAACCGTTACAACAATGCTCGGATTTCTCTCGTTCTTAAAACGTTTAATTTCTTCATTCGGATGACGAATCGAACCAGTAATTTTCATGATTGCGTCACTATCAACATCCATATCTTTCTCGTAATAAATTTCTTTCAGTAAATTCACTATCATATCCGCATGCTGATCAGTAGCAGCAAAGATTAAAGTTTTCCCCGGTTCACTCGGGTCAATATAATCCGCTATCCCTCCTAATACAGCCCTGTTAAAGTTCTTTGTAATCACTTGTTTGTTAAACTGTTCAACTTCAAAATCCAATTCATCTGGTAATTTCTCTTTTTCTACCATTTGATTATCTGGATTCCAAAAAGCTATCTCTTCACACTCAGCAAAGTGGATACCGTTTTTTGATAGCTCTGTTTCAAATTTATATGGTGGCTCATGATCTACAAGATAGCCATCCACTACCGCATCTGTATAAGAGTAAGTATAGATTGGTGAACCAAATATCTCCGTTGTATGAAGTGCAGGAGTAGCAGTGAGCCCAAGTACAGTTGCATCAAAGTAATCAATTACACGACGATATTGACTCACATATTCATATTGGTTTGAGAATTGCAATTCATCTTCAGTCATTTCTTTGTCTTCGGTATAACCACGATGAGCTTCATCAACGATGATAAAATCATATGTTCCAATAGATGGAATACTAGTATCATCTTCAGCGTAGAAAAGACGGCGCACCATTCCTTGAACAGTCGCAATTTGAATTTTTGTATCTTTATCCGGAAGTGCATCCTTCACTTCTTTTACATCATAAATATCAGCGAAGGAGAGATTCTCAATCTTTGTATCTTTTAACGCATCTCCCGCTTGTTTTCCCAGAGAA
>DAIDKD010000021.1 GCA_027451065.1 Bacillaceae bacterium
AAAATTGAACAATCAATCTATTAAGATTTTTAGCAGTGAAGAATGGGGAGTGAATTGAATGGAAGGTTTATACAGAAACACTGCTTGGCTATATGATGTTGATAATCGTGATAATTTACAGGATGATATTCCTTTTTATGTTGAATATGCAAAAAAAATGCGGTGGTGAAGTGCTAGAGCTTGGATGTGGCACAGGAAGAGTTTCACTTGCTCTTGCTCGTCAAGGAATCAATGTTACGGGACTTGATTTATCAAATCCAATGCTTGAGATATTTCGAGAGAGAGTTGAAGAGGAGCACTCACTGAAAGATAACATTACAATTGTTCATGGGAATATGGCTGACTTTCATTTTGATAAAAGATTTTCTTTGATTATTGCCCCATTTAGAGCTTTTCAAGCCTTGACAGACAATATTGATATTGAGAATGCTTTGAAGTGTATAAAAGCCCATTTAACAGATGAAGGTGTTTTTATCGTCAATGTTTTCAAGCCTTTTGATGTAATGGACGAAAGTTGGTGTTACGGGGAAACGGTTCAGTGGGAAAGAGTCGATGAAAAGACAGGCAATTATGTTGTGAAAAAGCATTGGGGCGATAAAATTGATGTAAAAAACCAAGTAATCTATCCTCATTTTGCTTATGAAGTAACTGATAGTAGTGGAAATACGGAACGTTATACAGAGGATCTACGTCTTAAATATTATTACGAAAATCAACTGGCAGAGGTCGTTACGAAAGCTGGTTTTAAAATTATTGAACGATTCGGATGGTATGACAAAAGGTCAATTGAAGAAGCAAATAGAGAATTGATTTTTGTGTGTAAAAAAATGTAGGGGGATATTATGGCAAAGAAAATAGCCTTATTAGCTGATATACATGGGAATATAACAGCATGACTCAGCTAGATGAAGATTTCTTATATCAAGTGCTAGCTGTTGTTGAGGAAATTCCACAAGGAAAAGTAGCTACATATGGACAAATTGCAAAATTGATGGGAAGAGAAAAAAACGCTAGACTTGTCGGGAGAGCCTTACGGATATCTTCTCTTTATGAGGGGGATTCCCCTTGCCACCGGGTTGTTAATAGTTCAGGAAGGCTAGTGCCCGGATGGGATGAACAAAAAATATTGCTAGTAGGGGAAGGTGTTTCCTTTAAACGAAATGGGTATGTTGATTTGAAAAAATGTCAATGGGAGTGAAAGTCATGCTAATAAAACCAGAAAAACTGCAACCAGGAGATATGGTTGCTACAGTCAGTCCGTCGTGGGGTGGTGCAGGTGACCCTGAGATTAGATGGCGTTATGAACAAGGTATAAAAAGGTTAGAGGAAATTTTTGGTCTGCAAGTTGTTCCAATGCCAAGTAGCCTAAAAGGTAGTGAGTATCTTTATGAAAACCCTCAAGCTCGTGCCGAAGACTTAATGATAGCATTTAAAGATAAGCGCATCAAAGGAATCTTTGCCAATATCGGTGGAGAGGACAGTATCCGTCTGCTGCCGTATATTGATTTTGATGTGATACGAGAAAATCCTAAAATTTTCATGGGGTACTCTGATGTGACTGTTTCTCATTTCTTTTGTTATAAAGCTGGACTCTCTTCTTTTTACGGTCCAGCAATTTTGGTAGATTTTGCTGAAAATGTTGAAATGAATCCTTATACGATTACAGCGGTGAAGGGGGCTCTATTTTCAAATGAGGTTATTGGCGACATTCAACCAGCGAAAGAGTGGACAAGTGAGTATCTAGAATGGATTGAAGTGAATAAGAATCAACGACGTAAGATGAAACAGAATACTGGATATGAACTGCTCCAAGGTTCAGGTACTGTCCAAGGACGCTTGATAGGTGGATGTATAGAGGTACTGGAGTTTATGAAAGGAACGGAACTTTGGCCAAAGAAAGAACATTGGGAAGATAGTATCCTTTTCTTTGAAACATCGGAAGAATATCCAGAGCCAGGGAATGTGAAATATTGGTTACGAAATTATGCCGTCCAAGGAATTTTGCAAAAAGCAAAAGGAATCATTTTTGGTAAGCCGCAAGATGAGAAGTATTATGGGGAATACAAGGGAGAAATTCTAAAAGTGATGAGGGAGTATCAATTAGAAGATTTGCCGATTCTCTATAACTTGAATTTTGGTCATACGGAACCGAAATTTATTTTACCTTATGGTGCAATGGCGGAAATAGATTGTGAGAATAAGAGATTTACTATTTTAGAAAGTGGAGTAAGATAATCTAGAGGGGAAGGTGGAGAGAGAAATGATTCGTAAATTAACAGAGCAAGACCATCAGCAGATATTTCCATTTTTGCAGAAAGAGGCTTCCAAAAATTTATTTATCATTGGAGATATTGAAGCTTTTGGATATGAGCGAGATTTTCAAGAGGTATGGGGAGAGTTTAACACAGAGGGAAAGATAAAGGCTGTTTTGTTACGATATTATCGAAATTTCATTGTATATGCTCCTAGTGAATATGATGCAGAAGAGTTTGCGAAGATTATTATGAGCTACCAAGATTCCGAGATTTCTGGTGATGGAAGTATCCTTCAACAACTAGAGCCGTATATTTCAATGGACATATATGAGAAAACAGATATGTACTTTGCAGAATGTACAAGGGCTTCTGTCAATATAAAAAATGATGAATTGTTGGTCAAAGGAGTGAAGCGAGCTACAATAGATGATGCAAAAAGGATTGTGGAGCTTGAAAGCAAAATTGAAGAATTTGGAAATACATCATCAAAGGAAGATCGAGAAAATTCGTTTCGTCGAGGTATGGAAACAAAAACTGCACGGACGTACTACATAGAAGAAAATAGCGAAATGGTGTCGGCAGTTTCTGCCACAGCGGAAAATTCTGTTTCGGCGATGATTGTGGGGGTGTGTACATTACCTGATTATCGGAAGAAGGGATATGTATCGGCAATTCTATCAATAATGATGGAGGATTTACTACAAGAAAAAGAAACCTTATGTCTTTTCTATCATAACCCAGAAGCGGGAAGCATTTATAAGCGGATTGGTTTTTATGACATTGGTACGTGGAGTGTTATAAGGCCTAAATGATAAAATCAATCAAATGAGCAGCAAAGAATTTGAAATTTGGTGTGACTATCATTACTCTGTTTGTAGAGAAAGAAGTATGATGGGGAACAGCAACCACGGACTAATAATTGGTGAAAAAAGTAGATAAGGCTGATAATCACTTCAGTCGAAGTAAGTGAGGCTGCACGAATGACTCAAAATAAAAAATAGCAATCTCATAACTATGGGTATGAGATTGCTATTTTTTGGGGAAGGATGAAATAGTAGGTTGTTTTTTAGCTATCGCTGTAACTTTCATGAAGAACGATTTCGCCTGTTGTTCTGTCTACATACACCTCGTGGACAAGGTTACCAGAGCGGATAGCCACATACCAGACTGAACGGCCTCTTTCAAAATCATTGTCTACCTCAATTAAGTCACCTGATGCAACGCCTTGAGCAATTTCTACTGCACGTTCACGGGAAATATCAGATTGAGAGCCTTGATTGTTTTCTGTATTATTTGTAGGAGCTGTAGCTGCTTGTGATGAACTAGATGCAGAGTTACTATTTGGCGCTTTTAAAAATTCACCATTCTGAACATCTACATAAAATTCATAGCTTCTCCCATTCCCATCAAACTCAACACTCCATACTTGCCGTCCGTCTTCAGAATCCAAATAAGCGTATTGAAAGCGAGCGTTTGTCGCACCGATTGAAGCTAAGTGAGCTTCAGCTAATTCTATTGCTGTATCTCTAGTAATCTCACTAGTAGAGTTATTAGAAGGTGTTTCGCTAGATTGAGAATCTAAGCTTATTAGTGCGCCATTTTCAGTGTTCAACAACACTCGATACGTGCCAGCATTAGATGATACGGTTACGTCATAAACTTTTAGACCATCTTCATATGCAAGTTCAATGCTTTCAAATGTTCCATCATCAACTAAAGAAACAGCAATGTCTTGAGCTTGTGCGGCAGTAATGTCTGTTTGGTTTTGCTGTGTGCTAGCTTGTGATTGAGAAGATTGTGCGTTGATATTCCCACATCCTGCTAAAATTACTCCTGTTGCTAAAATAAATGGTAATGCGAAAAATTTGTTTTTCATTATATGAACCTCCGAGATTTCTTTTATTTTACTAGTTTTAACTTTAATTATCATTGTAAGTTTCGTGGAGAACAATTTCTCCTGTTTCCATATCTATATATATTTCGTGAACCGTGCTTCCTGAACGGATAGCTACATACCAAACTGCTCGACCTCTTTCAACATCACGATCTACTTCAACCAAATCACCAGATACAAGATTTTTTGCAATTTGTATTGCTGTATTACTTGAAATTGGTGATTGAGATATTTCTCTTGTTTCCTCTTCCGTTGCTTCATTAAAAGGGAGATTTTCGTCAAAATTTCCTGTTTGAAGTCCAATTATTTCACCAGTCGTAGCATGTAATGTTACTGCGTAAAGGTGATGGTCATACAGTACAGTGACGTTGAATATAGGAGTCTCATTTGCATAGGAAGTTTCAATTTCTTGAATTGTTCCCCCACCAATAATGGACAAGGCAATCTCCTGAGCCTCTTCCATTTCAATCCTTTGTCGAAAATAATCAACTTCCGAATTTCTAGTAGCGGCTTGCAATGGGCTTGCAAAAACCGAACCAGAAAATATCGTGATGACTATGACGAAAGCCAAAGCAAAGTAGGAAAGTGAGCTGATGTGATTGGATGCATCGATAATAGATTCTAGACGCTTTTTTATACCTTTTTTCCCTCCGTAAAAATTGGTTGAAAGAAAAGTCTTTTGCAAATGTTTCCCGCCTATCATGCCAATAATGATTTCTGCATAAAAATGTCTGTTCTTTTCCCCCGTATGTTGTATGACATCTTGATCACAAGAAGCTTCACCTTCTGCTTGTAGTGCTGCACTCATTAAGTAAACAAAAGGATTGAACCAGTGGATAGAAACAGCAAGAAGTGATAGAAGCTTAATAAATAAATCATGACGCTTATAATGAATGAACTCATGTCTAAATATCAGTTCTAACTCCTCAAGTTCAAAATTTTTTTCAGGTAAAATTACTACTGGTCGTAAAAATCCTGTCAGTAGCGAAGTTGATACAACACTGCATGTCATCAAGCGAATTTTTTTATTTTGTAGGCCCATTTTAGCTTGCACTTTATGGAACGTAGTCAATACTTGCTCATCTTCTTCTAAAAATCCCCATCGATTTATTGTTCTCGTAAATTGAATATAGTGAAGTAGATGGTAGCTAAAAGTGATAATAGCTCCTACTCCCCAAACAATTAGTAAAATATTCGTAAATGAAAGGGAAAGAAAAGCGGTATTTTCTTGAGCTACTGGATCATTCACAACATCAGCTAAAGGAATGTCTAACACTATCTGTTCTTCCTCTGCACCAGCTAAGGTCGTTGTTGACTCAGCTTGTGTAAAAAACGGCAAAGAGATGATGCCATTGCCGATAGAAGGACGTATCGGAATAATGAGCCATAGAAGAACAACAATCCACATACGGTAACGGATTTTGGCAGAAAAAGTTTTTGGAAAAAATGTATGGATAGCAAATGTCATAGCGATGATTGCTGTCATTACCAAGGAAGATGACATGAATGAAAACATCGGCTGGGTCATTTTGCTTTCCTCTTCTCTTCAAGCCATTCATTTAGTTCATCAAAATCTTCTTGTGAAAGGTCTTGTCCATCGTACATTGTTTTAATGAGACTTCCTACTGAATTTCCATAATAACGTGTCATGAAATTTCCAGTCTCCACTTGAAGGTATTCTTCTTCAGAGATGGAGGCCACATAGTTTCGTTCACGACCAACTCGCTCACTAATTAAAAACTCCTTTTCCGTTAACCGTACGAGCATTGTCAATACAGTTTGTGGTTTCCATTTTTTTCTTGGATCAAGTTTTTCTATAATTTGCATGGTCGTAATCGGTGATGGACTACGCCAAATCACTTTCATAATTTCAAATTCTCCATCAGGGAGTCGTTTCATTTTCGTCATTGCAGTGCTCCTTTCCTATATCAATGACAATGTTCTACAAATGTCGTTACTCGTATTCTACAATTGTCGTTTTCAAATGTCAATAGCTTTTCTTTTGTTTTTTTGGAAATGAGAAAAGAATTTCAAAAAGAGAATAAGTGGAATAACGCAAGGAATTTCAGGATATTACTTTTTTCATAAATTAATCTGAGAAGGTGCAACAGAGGTATGATAGGTGTAGCTTTGGTTAACTCTACCAAAAAATAGTATAATAGAAAATTGTTTTTTCGTTGAAGATATGGTAGATTATTCTATAATCATCCTAATTTTTTTCTATTATATTGAATTTTACAACGATACTGAAAGCTTTACGTTTCTTGGAGAGGGGGGCATAGGAATGAAAGTAATCACACTTGTTGTTCCTTGTTATAATGAGAAAGAGATGCTTTATACTTTTTTTGATGAAGTAACAAAGATAGCCTCAGAGATGAGGAAAGTGAGATTTGAATTTTTGTTTATTGATGATGGCTCTAAGGATTGCACTTTATCTCTTTTGAAAGAGTTGAAAAGACAAGATGAGCGTGTCCGATTTATTTCTTTTTCACGAAATTTTGGAAAGGAAGCCGCATTATATGCTGGACTGAGGAGTTCTACCGGTGACTATGTAGCAGTAATGGATGCGGATTTGCAAGACCCGCCTAGTTTGCTGAAGGAAATGTACAGAATTTTAGAAAATGAAGACTATGATTGTGTTGCCACAAGAAGAGCGACGAGAGCGGGGGAGCCGGCGATACGCTCATTTTTCGCGAAAAAATTCTATCAAGTTATCAATAAAATTTCGAAAACTGAAATTGTTGATGGAGCAAGGGACTTTCGCTTAATGACACGACAAATGGTTGACGCCATACTATCTATGAATGAGTATAATCGCTTTTCAAAAGGTCTTTTTGGATGGGTTGGCTTTAAGACAAAGTGGATTTCTTATGAAAATGTTGAACGGATTGCAGGAGAGTCAAAATGGTCTTTTGGGAGCTTAATGCTATATGCGTTAGACGGGATCATCGCATTTTCCACAGCACCACTGATTATTTCATCCATACTGGGATTGGTGTTCTGTGTCATCGCATTTATTATGATATTTGTCGTTATCTTAAAAACGATTGTTTGGGGTGACCCAGTCGCAGGGTATCCTTCTTTGATTAGTATTTTATTCTTTCTCAGTGGCATCCAACTTTTTGGTGTAGGTGTATTGGGACAATATCTTTCTAAGCTATATATGGAAGTGAAAAATCGTCCTATTTATATTGAGAAGTGCACAGAGAAAGATTTTGAAGGGGAAGAATATGCTAAATCAGTGTAAACATATCTATTTAAAAAATAAGATGATTGTGAACTATATTATATTCGGTGGAGCTACGACCTTCGTCAATTGGATTGTATATGGCTTAATGGTTGGAGTTTTTGAGACAAGTATGAATGTTGGGAATGTTGTGGCATGGTTTGTAGCGGTAGTATTTGCTTACGTTACGAATAAAATATGGGTGTTTGAAAGTGTGGATTGGAGCATTCCTATCATCATGAAAGAGGGAGCATCTTTTTTCGGAAGTCGTATCATTTCTGGAGCTTTTGAAATCGGGATGTTTCCTGTCTTGGTTCATTTAGGAATGGAACAGCGACTATTTGGAATTGATGGCTTTTTAGCCAAAATTTTGCTTAGTGTTGTTGTCATCGTACTAAATTATATTTTCAGTAGATGGTTTGTGTTCGGTGGAAGAGGTAAGGGCTTCTTTGCCGTCGTCCAGGCATTTGATAGAAAGAGTGAACGGAATAAAAACATTGTTTACTATACTGTGTATACGTTGATTTTTCTATTTACAGCTGCTGTTGTTTTTTTATGGTTTTGGTGGAATGATAAAACATTCATTTGGCATTATGATGGCTTTTGGCAACATAATAATACTCTCGCCTATTACGGTATGTATTTACGTAATATTGTTAGAACACTTTTCACAACAGGAAGATTACATATTCCTATGTGGGATTTTAGTATTGGTTACGGTGCAGATATTTTTACGACGCTTCATTATTATGTCATTGGCGATCCGTTGACTTTTTTTAGCATATTTGTGCCAACTGCGAAAACGGAGTTACTGTATAATTTTTTAATAATATTGCGTTTGTTTCTTGCTGGAATTTCTTTTTCTATGTATTGTCGTGAGATGAAAAAAGGGAGATTTGCTACTCTTTGTGGTGCGATTGTATATGTGTTTTGCAGTTATGCCTTGTATTTAGGGATAAGGCACCCATTCTTTCTGAATCCAATGATGTATTTGCCGCTTATTTTACTAGGAGTAGAGAAGATTTTTGCGGGGAAAAGACCATATTTATTTATGATGATGGTTTGCCTGTCACTTACTAGCAATTTTTATTTCTTTTATATGCTGAGTGTCATGATATTTTTATACGGGGTAGTACGCTTCTTGTTTCTCTTCCCAGAAAAGCGTCTAAGGAACCTGGCAGTCTTTCTCAGCCGTTTCATTGGATATTATGTTGTTGGCATACTGATGGCCAGTGTCATCTTCTTGCCGGTACTGATGAGGTTTGTATCAACGGAACGAGCAAATATTAGTACCGTTGTCCAGCTATTGTATCCAACAGGATATTATCCATTACTGTTTCATTCGTTCATTACTGGTCGTAGTGCCGGTTTTAGTACGCTGATTGGGACTTCACCGATTACTCTTGCTGCGGTGGTGCTATTGTTTACAAGGAGAAAAAAGAATACGCAGTTAAAAATAGGCTTTCTTCTTCTTTCGTTCTTCTTGTTAACTCCGGTTATAGGGTATGTTTTGAATGGTTTTTCCTATGCGACGAATCGCTGGGTCTTTGGCTATGCTTTTCTCGTTGCTTTGATACTTGTGGAAATGGTACCGAATATGTTGGCAGCTACAAAAAAACAGCTGTTTGTCGTATCAACTTTTGCATGTGTCAGTATCTCTATTTATTTGACGATATATTTATTGGTGAATGTATCTCGTACAAGAGAGTTTTTTGCCTCTTTTAGTATATTTTTATTGACACTACTTTTTATGTATTGGATGAAAAGGCACGGTTTTCGAAAAAAACGAATTGTCTCTCAACTTATCCTAATGACAATTATTATCTCTGGAATTATTGTAAATGCAGGGTATAGATTTTCTCCCAACGAAGGAAATTATATTGATGAGTTTCTGGTTCATGGGGAAGCTTACGAACGATATATGAGCTCATCCGCTGCTGTTGTGAGAGATATAGCTGATAATGCTTCATTTTTCCGTTATGAAGAGAACATATCTGGCGGTCAAAAAACAATTCGTAATGCGGCATTGTTGAATCAAGTCAATAGTACAGCATTTTATTACAGCTTAAGTAATGGATACATTGCTAATTTTTTACAGGAGATAGGATTTCTTTCGCGGGACTATCAGTTTTCCGGTTTGGACAATAGAGCATTTCCTGGTGTCCTTGCAAGTAATAAATATTATGTGGTAGCACCTGGACTCCAGCAATATCTTCCTTATGGGTACAATGAATTGGTTCTTGCTTCAGAAAGTTTCGAAGTGTATAAAAATGATACGGCATTGCCATTAGGGTACACATATTCTACCATTATAAACAGAAGTGATTTTGCACAAATGTCTTTTATTGAAAGACAACAGGCGTTACTTCAAGGAGCGATACTAGAGGAAAATATCACTTCATTGGAATCTATTCAGTCTACATTTAACCACCGTGAGATTCCCTATGAAATAGAAGTGGATGATGGTGTTGGGTATCAGGATGGGAAGTTGATTGTCAATGATGTTTCGGCAGCTGTGACACTGAGGTTTGAGGGGGTAGAAAACTCCGAAATGTATTTAAACTTTGAAAATATTCATTTCACTCCCGAACCTTCTTTGGATATTTTATCTGAAGAGAGTGAAGGGGAGGGTAGTCCTTTTCAAGATATGCTCTATCATCATGTACCTGGACCGGATACGGGAACTATCGTTGCCAAGTCAGGTAATGTATCAAAGAGAATTCAACTGAGGACACCTGCCTATAATTGGTACAGAGGACAACATGATTTTATCGTGAACCTAGGGTACAGTGAAGCAGCTAGAACCGAAATCACTCTTACATTTAAAGAGGTAGGCACCTATACATTTGACGGCATAGATGTTATTTGCCAGCCAATGGATGAATTTATCCAGCAAGTAGAAGGACTAAAAGCAGATGTGCTAGAGAATGTGCGTGTAGACACCAATACAGTATCAGGGACAATTGATTTAGAAGAGAGCAAACTACTTGCCTTGTCTATTCCTTATGATGAGGGATGGAGTGCATATATAAATGGTGAGGAAGCGGAGTTACTTCATGTGAATGGAATGTATATGGGCGTTTACCTTGATTCAGGGAATCATGAAGTTTTACTAAGGTATGTGACGCCAGGTTTGAGAATTGGAGCGACTATGTCCCTTTTAGGTGCTTTTCTGTTTCTGGGGATTGTCGTTTTTAGGATGAAAATAGCAAAGAAGAGAGTATGAATGTAAAGATAAAAATTACTCTCGCCTATCTTGAAACTATTTTACCAACGGCGCTGTCCAAAAAGTCGACTTATTCTCCATGAGATAGAAAGAGTCAACTTAGAAAAGTTTGATACCATAACTCTTCATCGTAGTTGACTCTTTCGGCTCATTATTATCGTCTTAAATCCTCAATGGAGTTAATATTTTCCATAAAAGTAGGGACAACTAATCCAACTTGTGCACCTCTTAAATTTGGACCTAAATCGATCACATCATCTTGAAAATCTTCATAGAAGACAGCAGAAGTGTTTGGCAACCAAGCTGCAACCATCGCATCAGCTGCACTCGTTGCAATAGATTTCCACATTGGTTGGATTTCCATAGCTCGAATAGTTGGTTCGTATCCTAAATCCCTTAGCACTTCCGCAACTACATTTGTGGAGGCTATCTCAGAATCCCAGGCAACTAGTGTAAGAACAATTTCTTCTCCGTTTGCTTGTTCAATACCATCGGTCCACTGTGCTACTATATCAGGGTTATTTTCAATCCACTCTCTGGCCGCTTTTTCAGGCTCAACCCCATTGTTAACATCCAACATTACTTCTGACATATCATCTGGAGTCCAATAGAAGTTATTGAGAAATTGATAAGCAGATGGTTTATCTTCCGCTAGTCCTTTTCGAACAATAGTATGAATACTTTCTGCTTCACCAAAAACATTTTCAGGGTCATCTAGAAATTTCAAATCGAAGTTAGTAAACATCCAATGCGGTACCCAACCAGTAACGATAATAGGGCGTTTATCTTCAATAGCTCTAGCTAATGTAATTGTCATCGCAGCAGTCGAGCTAGGTTGTATCTGCCAATATTCCTCGGCAAGTCCATATACTTCAATGGCATTTTCGGCAGCCATCATTAGTCCTGCGCCGGCATCAATACCTGTAATCGTATAGTTAACTTGTTCACCAACAGGTTTACTAGCATCGAAGGGGGCAAGATATGCACTGCAAGCTGTAAGTAAGAAACTAAATATTCCTATGAAAAAAAATGCAGACAGTTTTTTCAACAAATTATTTTTCTCCCCTCAAAATTTATGATTTGTTATTTAATGATTGTGTTAAGCGATCAAGGATAATGGCAAGGACAAAAATGGCAATACCAGCTGTAAAACCACCACCTACATCATTACGACCGACAGCGAAATAAACACGTGTACCGAGACCCATTGTTCCAATCATAGAGGCAACAACAACCATCGACAATGAAAGCATGATGCTTTGATTCACTCCTGCCATCATTGTTGACTTAGCCATTGGCAGTTGCACCTTTATTAATTTTTGCCAGCCTGTTGACCCGAATGAGTCAGCTGCTTCCACTAATTCAGTAGCAACTTGACGAATACCAAGGTTGGTCATACGAACAGTAGGAGGCATAGCAAAAATAATAGAAGCAACGACACCAGGAACTGTCCCAATTCCGAAGAATGCTACTGCTGGAATAAGGTATACGAAGGCAGGCATTGTTTGCATAAAATCTAAAATTGGCTTTATGATAGATTCTAAAAGATCACTTTTCGCCATCACAATACCTAAAGGAATACCAATGATTAGCGCAATAAGGCTACTTGATAAGACGAGGGTTAATGTTTGTGTCATGTCACGCCAAAAGCCTAAGTTCCAGATTAACAGCAATCCGATAATTTCAAATACAATTAACCCAAATTTCTTATTTTTCTTTCTAGTGATCCAATATGTGAAAGCTACAAGAAGAATAATAAATAACCAAGGTGGTAACAAATCAAAGAAGCTTTGGAACAAGTTGGCGATTCCACCAATTATGTTCGTAAGCAGGTTAAAAAAACCTCTAAATTCCGTTAATCTATCAACGAAAGCATCAATCCAACTAGCCAGTGGTAGTGTTGGTAAATTATCCATTGAAGCTCACCTCATTTCCAGCGAGTGCTGCTAATACAGAACCGCGTATGATAATACCACGTAGTTTTCCATCTTCGACAACTGCGGTTGGCATAGTCGCTGTAGATATATCCTCAATAATGTCTGTTAAGGGAGTACTAGGAGAAGTAGTTGGAATATCTTTATGGACGACAGATTCGAGGGAAGTGGCATGATCTTTTACTAATTGCAATACCTCCGGAGCATGAACGATGCCTACTAATTCACGATTACGACGGACAACGAAAATACTGGAAGTACCAGCTTCTCTCATTCTTTTTAAGGCAACTCTCGGTCCATCTTTTTCGATATATACAATTTCAGGTCGAATCATCACGTTGCTTGCTGTGTAAACTCTAGAACGGTCAACGTCCTCAATAAATCGCTCAACGTATTCATCAGCAGGCTCTGTTAAAATTTCCTCAGGAGTTCCAATTTGAACAATCGAGCCATCACGCATAATCATAATATGATCACCAATACGTAAGGCTTCATTTAAATCATGGGTAATAAAAATGATTGTTTTTTGCATTTTATCTTGTAAGTCTAATAATTGATCCTGCATATCTTTTCTGTTTAACGGATCAAGTGCTGAAAAAGCCTCATCCATTAACAGAATATCAGGGTCGTTTGCTAATGCACGAGCAAGACCAACACGTTGTTGCATCCCACCGGAAAGCTGTGAAGGGAGTTGCTGTCCATAGTTCTCTAGACCAACTAATTCTAAAGCTTCCTTTGCTTTTTGTTCACGGGTATCTTTCGGGAGACCTTGTACTTCTAAACCATACTCTACATTTTGTAAAACGGTCCTATTTGGAAATAGTCCAAAATTTTGAAAGACCATACTCATTTTTTTGCGGCGAACTTCTAGTAATTCTTTTTTGTCCATACCAGCCAGCTCTTGATTGTCTATCCATATCTTTCCGCTTGTTGGCTCAATCAACCGATTTAATAAGCGAATCAATGTAGATTTCCCACTACCAGATAAACCGATAATAACAAATATTTCACCTGTTTCAACAGAGAAATTCACTTTGTTCACACCAACAGTGGCACCTGTTTCTTTTAAAATTTCAGTTTTTGACTTTCCTTGAGCCAATAAGGAAGATGCCTTTGTAAATCTTTTTCCAAAAATCTTTGTTAGATTCTCTACTTTGACTTTAGTCAAACTTATGACCTCCCTTTTCTTAAATAGGGTGAGGGACATTCTCACCATAAATTCAAGTATAGTTACTAAGTATATAGAAAAGAAAGGCTTCTGTCAAACGGAAAAAGTAAAATATCACAAAAATTGAAAGAAAAAAAGAGGTATTTTCAAAAAATAAAAATTTTGTCGGATAGTCGAATTTTTTTGTTTTTTCATATAGGGCAGTTATTTTGTCACAGTGGGGAATCCATTATTTTCTTAGTCTATAACCTACACCCCAAATGGTTTCGATATATTGAGGGTGAGAAGGTTCTTCCTCTATTTTTTCTCTAATTTTCCGAATGTGGACGGTAACGGTTGTAATGTCTCCCATTGAATCAAATCCCCAAATTCTTTCAAAGAGATGCTCTTTACTAAATACTTTGTTCGGATTTGTTGCAAAAAATGTTAATAAATCGAACTCTTTTGCAGTGAATATTTTCTCTTCTCCATTGATAAGTATTTTATGGGAATCTTTATCTATCGTGAGACCTCTAATTTGAATTATTTCTTGGTCTTTATGACGATTTACTAACCGATTGTATCGTGAAATGTGAGCTTTGACTCGTGCAACAAGTTCATTAGGATTAAAAGGCTTCACAATATAATCGTCTGCCCCTCGGTCAAATCCACGAATTTTATCGATATCTTCTTTTCTTGCTGTGACCATAAGAATGGGGATGTCTAGAAATTCACGTAATTCTTTACATAATTGCAAACCATCTATACTAGGTAGCATTAAATCTAATAAGATAAGGTCATAGGAATTCTTTTTTGCTAATATGAGACCATCCTCACCAGTAGTTGCAATATCGCTAGTAAATCCATTTATTTCTAGGTAGTCGTGTTCTAGTTCTGCAATACTTACTTCATCTTCAATAATCAAAATTTTTGACATCTAAACCACCTTCTTTAACGTAAAATGAATACTTGTGCCGTTTCCTAAATCACTCTCAGCCCAAAGAGTTCCACCATGACCTTCGATAATTTTTTTTACGATGGCTAAACCAAGACCGCTTCCACCTGTCGAAGAATTCCTTGAAGTATCTGTACGGTAGAAGCTTTCAAAGATAAAAGGAAGGTCTTCCTTCTGAATACCGCTACCATTGTCTTTCATTGTCACGATGACCTCTTTAGGTTTTGATTGTAAAGAAATTTCAATCACTTTCTGTGTTTTGTTCATATATTTTAAGCTATTTTGAAAAATATTTGTAACAACACGCTTTAATTGCTCTCGGTCAGCTTTTACCATAAAAGAAGCTTCTTTATCCATGAAAAAAGTTACTATACCTTGTTCCTCTTTTAATTGAAATGCTAGTTCATCAACAAAGTCAGCAAAGAAAGAAGATAAATCAACTTTTTCAAACTGTAGCGGTAATCTTTCAAGATCTAATTTAGAATATAAAAATAATTGGTCTATTAATTCATCCATATCATTTGCTTTCTCATAGATAGTGTCAATATAACGATTGAGCTTTTCAGGTGTATTAGCCACGCCATCTTGAACACCTTTTACATACCCTTTAATAGAGGTTAATGGTGTTTTTAAATCATGGGAAATACTGGCGACTAACTCTTTGCGGTTTTGTTCATACTGAGCTTGAATGGCTCTCGCTTCTTTTAGATTTAGTCGCATTTCTTCAAACATATTGGATAGTTTGCCTAATTCATCCTTTTTATCTGAGGTAATGGAATAATCTAAATTTCCTTCGCTTATTTTCTGAGCTGCCAGTGAGAGTTTTGTAATAGGTACAATAATACTTTTTGACACATAATAAGTAAGGAGACCATTTGTAATAATTAGTACGAGCACCATCATCATCCATCGAACAGTCATAAATAATTGCTCGTTTCTTTCTTGTAAAACAACAAAGAAGAAGTAACCTAAAAAGATTTCTGTCACGAGAAAACCAAACATTGGAATAACAATCATTCCAATGTTTGATAAAATCAATCGTTTTTTTATTGACATTTTCATCACCTACTTGTTTTTTCTGTTATAGAGAATTCTACCATTAATTTAGAAAATCTAACACAGGCTGTTTGAAAAGGGAAAATTCACTCCTTTTCAAACAGCCTGCCGAAAGAGTCAACTACGATGAAGAGCTATGAAATCAAGCTTTTCTGAGTTGACTCTTTCTATATCATGGAGAATAAATCGACTTTTTGTACGAAAACTATTGGACAGCCCCTGTCAGATTTTTACTTCTCTATTATTTTCCCATCTTCTATGTGCAATACACGATCACATACATGTAGAACTCTTTCATCATGTGTTACCATAATTGCCGCCTTATTTCGTGATTTCACCTCATGGGATATTAATTCTACTACTTGCTTTCCGCGCGCGGAATCTAAACTTGCAGTAGGTTCATCTGCCAGAATAATATCTGGGTCATTCATCAAAGCTCTGGCAATGGCAACTCGTTGTTTTTCTCCTCCTGATAATTTGTTAGGGTAAGTCTGGAGTCGGTGACTTAAGCCTAAGTGTTGTAGAAAGTCAGTTGCTCTTTTGCTGTTTTCTTTTTTGTTCTTTTTAGAAATATCACTGATTAACATAAGCTGGTCTTTCACCGTTAAATAAGGAACAAGGTGAGCAGATTGAAAAATAAATCCGATATTTTCTAATCTCACAGATGATAGTTGTTTCGGTCTGTATGTTGAAATATTTTTACTATTTATCACAACATTTCCACTGCTTGATGTTAAAAGCGCACCGATAATAGAAAGTAATGTGCTTTTTCCAGAGCCCGACGGTCCAACAATTGCGATAAATTCCCCTTGTTGTAAAGCAAACGATATGTTTTTTAAAACTGTAGTAGAAGTATCGCCATCACCGAAAGTTTTTGAGACATTTTTAAGTGTAAGTATTTCCTTTGACATTATTCTCCCCTCCCAATAGCTTCTATGGCATCTGCTTTTGCTGCTTTGTATACTGATAACAACGAACCAAATGAGTTCACGACAAGGAACAATGCAGCTGTATTCAACACCAATGTTGTTGAAAATCGAAATGGCATTTCTGTTGGCATTACTTGACTCATTCCGTATATAAGCGCCACACTGACAAGCAAGCCTATTGTCGTTAACGTGAAAACTTGAATGACAATGCTTTTGGCAATGTAAGGTGTATTTGCTCCAACCGCCTTTAAAATGCCGAATTGGTTTATCTTTTGAATTGTAATAATATAAAAGAATATTGTAGAAACAAATCCAGCGATAAAGAATAGGAAGACCACCATCATCATTAATGAACCTTGTGTTTGAGAATATCCAGGTATCGATTGGACAGCTTCATCAATGGTCAATGTATCAAATCCGTCTACTGTTACCTTTGAACCAGTAAATAAAACAGCATTATAGGACGGTTCAGTGCCATAAATTGCATTCAGAGCTAATGAAGTATCTGCATAAATAACAGGGACATGGGAGTAAGTATGATCTCTTGTAAATCCGGCAATAATCATTTCTTTTCCGGAAGTTCTATCTATTAGCTTATCTCCCAACTGAAAATCGCCATGAATGTTGATGAATTCATCAACAATCACTTCATTTCCAGTTAATTCATCAATGTTCTTTCCTTCACTAATTTCCAATTTAGCATAATTTTCCATATCCACAGAAAAATAAGCAATATCAACATTTTTCTCTTCACTAGTTGTAACAGCGGACATTGTGATGGCTAAAGGTGTGGAATCTCCATCCAATTGTTCCCGGATAGCATCAACTTGTTTTTGTGTCAGTGCAGATCTGATAAGTGTGTCGTTTGCTTCCTCGTCTATCAAAATATAATCTGCTTTTAAATTTCTAATAGCAGAGCTGTCTGCAAAACTTAATCCATTTGCTAAACCGGTAATAAAAAATACCAAAAATAAAATAGCTATCATAATGAGCCCAATCAATGAATATTTGCCTTTTGAATGTTTAAATTCTTTCCATGCTAAAAACATGTTTTCTCTCTCCTTTTTATTTGATGTCATCATCATAACGATGAAAGATTAATAGCTTCTTATGAAAATATTAAATAATTCTTAAATCGGAGCTACTGTTATCAAGAGAAATTTATTTAATAGTGTAGTACTGAGTTTTGTCTGTTGGATTTGTGCTATGCCTAAACCACATCAATATCACCTAATATTTTAAATATGCGAGCAATTTTAGTTTTTTTTTGCATAAGGAGCACAGTCAGAGCTAGTGGTGACACATTGGTGATATGGCTTATTAGGATTGGTCGCCGGAATCATTTCCGGACTTGAAAAAACATCTATTTAAAGCCACGGATGTTTGTAGTTTTCGTCGCGGCTTTTTTCGTCGTACAGACACGATTAAATAATTTCCCCCATATAATGAGAACAACACAACTGGAGGTGGGCAAATGTCTGGAGTGTTGACAGCTATTGGCCTAGTGCTAAAAGAATTAGTGACGTTTGTTTCCTATGTAAAGAACAACGCGTTTCCCCAACCGTTACCGCCTGATGAGGAAAAGAAATATCTCGACTTGCTAGAACAAGGTAACCCGGAAGCAAGGAATATCTTAATCGAACATAATTTACGTCTCGTTGCACACATCGTCAAGAAATTTGAGAACACAGGGGAAGATTCAGAGGATTTAATCTCAATTGGTACCATTGGACTAATCAAGGCGATTGAAAGCTACTCTCAAGGGAAAGGAACAAAACTCGCTACTTATGCAGCAAGATGTATTGAGAATGAAATATTAATGCATCTAAGGTCATTGAAGAAAGTAAAAAAAGATGTTTCCTTGCAAGACCCAATTGGGCAAGATAAAGAGGGAAATGAAATAAGTTTACTTGATATCCTAAAATCTGAGTCAGAAGATGTGGCCGATACGATTCAATTAAATATGGAAATAGAGAAAATTCGCGAGTACTTAGGAATTTTAGATGAGCGAGAAAAGGATGTGATTATCTCTCGTTTTGGATTAGGACTAGAAAAAGAGAAGACACAACGGGAGATTGCGAAAGAGTTAGGTATATCAAGAAGTTATGTATCACGAATAGAAAAAAGAGCCTTGATGAAAATGTTTCACGAATTTGTAAAACATGAAAAAGAGAGAAAGGTCAAAAAAAAGTAATAGGTTAAGTACAAGAATGGGCAATTACGATAAGTTCAGTACAATGAAGAACTTATTGTAATTGTCCATTTGTTTTCTTTGGGAATTTCTCTACAAATGTATATAATGAAAGAAAAGATAATTATTTTGATAAGGGGGATGGGGGAAATGGAGTCTTTTTCAGATTGGAATCCAGTAAAGATAATAAAGCAAGGTGAATGGAATCTAGAAAAAATCACATATATCCTT
>DAIDKD010000022.1 GCA_027451065.1 Bacillaceae bacterium
GACTTGAGTAAGATAGAGATATATTCACTTCCAAAAGCAATGTTGTTAGAGGAAGAAGAAAAGAAGGATTTGCTTACTACAGATCAACTTTTTACAGATGGGAAGATTGAACTATCCAACAATGAGAGCTGGTATCGTGTAAGAAGTGAAACTAAAGTATTGGGTTGGGCACAACTAGAGGAAGTGTTACATCCTAAAGAAAATGTATCAGCCAGCTATACTATCAACAATAGAATATCGGGAGAGGATTACTTTATTACTGATAAAGTAATATCAGGTATCGCTAAAGCAAATGAATCCCAAGTCAGTCTGTACAAAAATAATGAAGCGGTAATCAGTGCTCAATCTGAGGAAGTAACCATTCCAACTGAAGTTTTTGTTTCAAAACTTGCAACTTTTGCTAGTGGAAAATATTTCTTTGTTGAAAGTGATAAAATAAAAGGATATATAAGAGAACTAGATATGGAATTGGTTGACTCTACCTATTTGGCAGAACTTCCTACTGAAATTAGGAAACATATCAATCCAACAGACCCTGTTTTCGTTACAATGGGACGATTATCGCCGGAGAAAAACCAGATAGCAATTCTTGAAGCAACGAAAATGCTACAAGAAGAAGGGGAAAATGTAAAAGTACTTGTTTTAGGAAAAGGTCCTATAGAAGGTGAGCTAAGAGAAAAAATAAGTAACTATGGATTGAGTGAGAATTTCTTTTTAGCAGGTCAATATGAATATCCGTTTTCAATTATTCGCCAATCCGATTTCTTTGTATTTCCATCTATCTGGGAAGGGCAACCAATGGTATTGCTTGAGACCTTATTACTAGGTAAAAAAATACTATCTAGTAATCTGAAGCAATCTGTCCATGTATTAGAAAATGGCAAATATGGAATGATTGCCCCGGGGCTAGATGCTACAGTAATGTATCAATATATGAAAAAAATTATGAGAGAAAATCATAGTTATTCTTCATTTAACGGTGAGAAATATAATCAAATGGCCATGAATCAGTTCTATGAGTATATTAACTTGGAGGAGAACAAAAATGGAAAATAAATACGATGTATCCCTAGTAATACCAACATACAATGTAATGAGTAAAACAATTGGTAAAGATTTAGCTATTGATTTGGGTTTAAACACAATCAAAAATCAATTAGTAGAAGGTTTTTCACTGGAAATCATTTTTGTAGATGATTTTTCAACAGATAATACAGTGGAACATATTTTAAAGTGGATTTCAAATCACCCAAAAATTAATGCAAAAATGATTCCTATGCAAGAGCGTGGATATGGGCCAGGTCCAGGAAGAAATTTTGGGATGAGTCATGCGCAGGGAGAGTTCATTTTCTTTATGGACAATGATGATCAACTTGGTGGACCTGGTTGTTTATTTGAAATGTTTCAATATGCAAAGAAATGCGAAAGTGACGTTGTAATTGGAACGGTAGAGGGTAAAGGTGAAGGCCATTCAGTTGCTACTTCCCTATTTAAAGAGGGGAATATTGAAAAAGTCACATACTTTGATATTAATCCAATTGCAAATGTAGGTGTTTATTCAAGACTATTCAAGCGATCTTTTGTAGAAGAAATAGGAGCTCACTTCCCTAAAGTTGGGGAGAATCAAATATATGAAGATTTGTATTTTCCTGTTCAAGTAATGGCAAAAAATCCTCACATTTCTATTTTAACGAATCAAACATATTATTATTGGGTTCGAACAGATGGTGACCATCTTCATATTGCACAACTAAAAGGTTCAGAAGATAAATTTAAACAAATGTTCAATATGATGAAATTGGTGGAAGATTCTCCTCCGATTATTCAAGCTGCGTATCTAGAAAGGATGCTTGATTTAGGTCCAGTTATAGTATTGCTTGATGAGGTACGCTCTCGAAAACATCAAATGTTAAGGTCTAGTATGCATTATCAATTGCAAGAGAAGATAAAAGAAAATCTTACGAAAGAAATATTTAGTTATTTACCATATATGAAGCAATTATTTGTGAAAATAATCATCGAAAATGATTATATCAATGCTGTTGAAAAATATAAGGCTTATAAGTTTTTAAAAGCACAGCCAGCAATTGTTGAACTAAAAAATCCTTTAGCAGAAATGGACGTATTATCAATTGCTATGGCGAAGGAAAGTAAGTATAAGGATTTGAAAAATGAATTAGACAGCATTAGTGCAGATGTTGAGAGAGAAAAAATTTCTTTTTCTATTTCCAATAATCAACAGGAAGTTTCAATTCTTGTTTGTGATAGAGAATTGAAGAAACGTAAATATTTCCAAGTTGTAAATCGAGGCATCTCTGCGTCAGAAACTACGAAAACTTCGAGTATAGAAATAAAAGAAATTGTTGACTTATTTGGTAAGAATAATGTAACAGTAGATTTCTATAAAGTATCAGAAGATGCTTCAGGAAGGCTTTTAGAGATGATTCCAGTTGTATCATCGTTTAAAGGGAAAAACATCTCCGTGAAAGATGCTACTGTAAAAGCTTATAAAAATTGGAAAGGTTCATTATCTTTAGTCATGAAATAATTTATTTATGGACTTTAGAAAAAGAACGATAAAAATAAACAATCAGTACTGTCTAAGGAGGAATTATTGATGAAAGGCATAATCTTAGCAGGCGGATCAGGTACACGCCTGCACCCATTAACAATGGTTACAAGTAAACAACTACTACCTGTTTATGACAAACCAATGATTTATTATCCACTATCAACATTGATGTTGGCGGGGATACGTGAAATATTAATCATTTCAACACCAGAAGATACGCCAAGGTTTGAAAACCTACTAGGTGATGGTTCTCAATTTGGGATATCACTGCAATATAAGGTTCAACCAAGCCCAGATGGTTTAGCGCAAGCATTTATCTTAGGTGAGGAATTTATTGGTGATGATTCTGTTGCAATGATACTTGGAGATAATATCTATTATGGTAGCGGTTTGCGTAAAATATTAAAGAGTGCAGCAAGTAAAGAGTCTGGAGCAACTGTATTCGGCTATCATGTCCCAGACCCTGAGAGGTTTGGTATTGTTGAATTCGATGAGGATGGTAAGGTAATAAGTGTAGAGGAGAAACCAGAGCAACCTAAGTCAAACTATGCGATTACTGGTTTATACTTCTATGATAATAGAGTTGTGGAGATTGCAAAGAATGTGAAGCCATCTGAGCGTGGTGAAATAGAGATTACATCTGTTAATAAGGTATATTTAAATTTAGGCGAGTTAGATGTGAAACTACTAGGTAGGGGGTTTACATGGTTGGATACAGGAACGCATCAAACCTTAGTGCAAGCAACTAACTTTGTTCATACAGTCGAAGAGCATCAAGGTGTGAAGATTGCTGCGCTAGAAGAAATTGCGTATATAAACGGATGGGTTACGAAAGAACATTTATGGGATTGTGGAGAACGGTTAAGCAAAACTGGTTATGGTCAGTATTTGATGAAAGTAGCGAATGGCGATATTCAATATTAATGGAGAACGTGGTATAGTTAAATGGAAGCAAGCGAAACAAATTTAGAAGGTGTACCTATGCAAAAGATTTTAAAATGGATTGAAGATTTAAACCAAAATACACAAGTAAACATTCAACAAAACAAGTTATCTGATAGCAACTTTTGGTTCTACGATGAAGCTAGTGGTTATATTACAAATCCTAATAATGCGTTCTTTAGCATTGTTGGAATGAAAGGGAACGTAAATGATAAGTGCATTGAACAACCTGTACTTATCCAGGACGAGATTGGTTATCTTGGGATTTTATGTAAAGAATTTGATGGTGTCACTCATTATCTTATGCAGGCAAAAATTGAACCTGGTAATATCAATTGTGTTCAAGTATCTCCAACAATTCAAGCTACCAAAAGTAACTTTACTCAAAAGCATGGTGGTGCGAAACCTAAATATCTAGAGTACTTTATTAATGCTAGTAAACATCAGATTATTTGTGATCAACTGCAATCAGAACAATCCTCTAGATTTTATAAGAAAAGAAATAGAAACATGATTATTAAAGTGGAGGAAGATGTGATTGTTGAAGATAGGTTTAAATGGATGACATTAACTGAAATTAAACAGTTAATGAGATATAAGAACTTAGTGAATATGGATACAAGAACTGTATTATCTTGTTTGCCTTTAATGGATCCTAATATACAAAAGTTTGACAATACATTCAATGATTTAGAAAGTAAATATAAAGAGTTTTACAATTCCATTCATTATCCTAACTATGTTGAAGAGATTACTACTATCTATCATGCGATTAATAATTATAAGATGTTTAATGAGAGTAATATTCAGCTCGTGAGATTAGATGAATTAGACAATTGGATGATAAGCGATGAAGAAATTAAATGTAAACATGAATATCCATATAAAGTAATCTTCTGTGACTTAGAAATAGAAGGCAGAGAAGTGAAAAAGTGGACACAACCGTTATTTAAAGCGAATGGTTTAGCTACATTTGGTCTAATGGTCACACTTATTGATGGAGTACTGAAGTTTTTAGTGAAGTTAACACCAGAAATAGGATGTTTTGATAGCCTTGAAATCGGACCTACAGTTTTAAAAGAATATGGTGAAGCTTTTAATGAAGATATTGTGGAATCATTATTCAAATCTAAATTAGATGATAAATCTGGTATTCGATTTGACACCATCCTTTCTGAAGAAGGTGGTAGATTCTATCATGAAGAAAACAGGAATATTATCATGTATACTGATAGCAGCGAAATTGAAGAGTTACCTCACGATTATTTCTGGGTATCATATGCAGCATTAAACCATTTAAACTTAGTTAACAACTGCTTAAACATTCAACTGAGAAACTTATTATCAGTATTGGAGGTATAATATATGAGTAAGGTAAGAATTGGAATAGTTAGTCCATCAGAAATAGCTTTTAGAAGATTTATGCCAGCTATTAGCAAAGATGAAAGATTTGAATATGTAGGTGTAGCTTATCCAACTATAGATGATTGGAACAATGCTTCTAGCAGTAATTTAGAAGCTGAGCAAGAGAAAGCAGATAACTTTGTCAAGGAGTATGGAGGCAAAGCATTTGAAGGATACAAAAGTATTATTACATCAAGTGAAGTAGATGCAATCTATTTACCGCTGCCACCTGCACTTCATTATAAATGGGGTAAATTTGCACTAGAGAATAATAAACATCTATTCTTAGAAAAACCATCAACGACTAATTACAAAGATACAAGTAAATTAGTAGAATTAGCTAAAAACAATGATTTAGCACTACATGAAAATTATATGTTTCAGTATCATAGCCAAATAGATGTTATTAAAAAATTAATAAAAGATAATGTCATTGGGGAAACAAGGCTTATCAGGGCTAATTTTGGATTTCCTAAAAGAGAAGCTAATGACTTTAGATATAACAAAGCCTTAGGAGGGGGAGCGTTACTAGACTGTGGTGGATATCCATTAAGGTTAATATCCGTAATACTAGGTGAGGATGTAAAAGTGAATACAGCTAAGCTTATATACACTGATAAGAACATTGATTTATATGGTAGTGTTCAACTATCAACTGAAAATCAAGTTTCTCAAATATCCTTTGGTATGGACAATGCATATAAATGTGATATTGAAGTATGGGGGAATCGTGGAACAATCACAACTAATCGAGTATTTACAGCGCCCACAGGCTTTGAAGTGGAAATATTAGTAACCAAAGATAATCAAACAGAAGTAATTAAGGTTGATGGAGATGACTCATTTTTCAAATCAGTAGGTAGATTCCACGAATGTATAGTAGATAATCAAGCAAGAGAAGATGAATATAAACAACTATTATTACAAATGAAGTTAGTTGATGATGTTAGGAGAATGGGACAAATATGAAGAAGGTAGTAATTACTGGAGCCGGTGGTTTTTTGGGGAGAGCATTGGTTAAATACTTGCTAAATAAGGGTGTTGAAGTATATGGAATAGATATTAACAGTAATAATCTTATTGATATACAGGACTCCCATTTTCACTTTATTAAAGCGAAGAGTGAAAATTTTAATGATTCCCTAGATTGGCGTATCTTTTCTGATATAGATGTTTTTTATCACTTTGCTTGGATGGGGGGGTTTGGCGAGGCATTTAAAGACTACTCTCTTCAACTGAGTAATGTAAAACAATGTTGCGATGCCCTACTGTTTGCAAAAAAAATCAATGTAAAAAAATTTGTTTTTGCTGGGACGATAAACGAGTTTGAAATAAAACAATTTTTGGTAGACGAAAGTTTTAACCCAAGATATACAAACTTATATTCTGCTGCCAAGTTACATGCAAACATATCTTGTAAGACAATGGCCCTAATGAACGATATAGAATATAATTCAGGATGTGTTGCTATGGTATATGGACCTGGTAATAAGCATAGCAACTTGCCTAATGTAGTGATCAGAAATTTGATACATGGGGACGAGCCTGTATTAATTGAGGGGAACAACCTATATGACTTGATTTTTATAGAAGATGTTGCTAGAGCATTTTATTATATAGGTGCTTATGGTAAAAATGAGAAAGATTATTATGTAGGTCATTTGAGCAGTGAATTAAAAACCTTCAAGCAGTGGATGAGTGAAATACGCGACATAATTAACCCTAAAATTAAATTAAACTTTGGTGCTTATCAAGAAAAATTAAATTTAAACTATGGACTAATAGCAGTAAATTCTCTACATGACGATACTGGATTTGAATGTAAGGCTGATTTTAAAGAAAGTATTCTTGAAACTGTTGGGTGGTTAAAATCACTTGAGGACAAATAATGAAAATAATAGTAAACGGTGGAGCAAAGTTATTGGCGGTAATACAGAAGACTTGCTAAGTTTAAATATTGTAATATAGACCTTTGTATTGGACTGTTTTTTGAAAAGTTTGAAGAAATAAAACAATTCTTGTAAAGTAAGAATTAATAGGATGAAACCATCTTAATTATTCTAATAGGTAAATGATATGATTGTATTCAAGATAATCATTATCTAGATGAGGTGAAATAAATGAAATTTAAAAAAATCATTGTAACAGGTGGGGCAGGATTTATCGGTTCCAACTTTGTTCATTATGTTGTAAATAACCATCCAGAAGTTCATGTAACAGTTTTAGATAAATTAACGTATGCAGGAAATCGTGCGAACTTAGCAGGTCTACCAGAAAATCGTGTGAAATTAGTAGTCGGAGATATTGCTGATACTTTACTTGTAGATGAATTGGTAAAAGATACAGATGCTATCGTCCATTACGCTGCAGAAAGTCATAATGACAATTCGTTAAATGATCCAAGTCCATTTGTTCATACAAACTTAATTGGAACATTTACTTTATTGGAGGCTGCACGTAAATACAAGGTGCGTTTTCACCATGTTTCTACAGATGAAGTGTATGGTGACTTACCTTTACGTGAAGACTTACCTGGGCATGGAGAAGGAGAAGGTGAGAAGTTTACAGATAAAACACCTTATAATCCATCAAGTCCGTATTCTTCAACGAAAGCAGGTAGTGATTTATTAGTTCGTGCTTGGGCACGCTCATTTGGCTTACAGGTAACCATTTCTAACTGCTCAAATAACTATGGGCCGTACCAACATATTGAAAAATTCATTCCACGTCAAATTACCAATATTTTATCTGGTATTCGTCCAAAACTGTACGGTGCTGGTAAAAACGTTCGTGATTGGATTCATACGAATGACCATTCAAGTGCCGTGTGGACAATCCTAGAAAAAGGAAAAATGGGTGAGACGTATTTAATCGGTGCAGATGGTGAAGAGGATAATAAAACAGTTGTTGAATTAATCTTAGAATTAATGGGTCAACCAAAAGATGCGTATGATCATGTAACAGATCGACCTGGGCATGATTTACGTTATGCAATTGATGCGACGAAACTTCGTACTGAATTAGGTTGGACACCAGAATTCACGAATTTCCGTGCAGGTTTGATGGATACAATTAAGTGGTATACAGAAAACGAGAACTGGTGGAAAGCAGAGAAAGAAGCTGTTGAAGCTAATTATGCGAAGAGTGGGCAGTAGAGAAGAGAATTGCATCTTAAAAATTCTTATATAATATTAGCATATAACGTTGTTAAATAAACTATACGATAAGGAATGCCTACAAGCCATTAGCTTTTTCAATGGTTTATAGGCATTTCGTTTACTTAATGTCGAACATGAGATAGAATTTCTTTATAGAAAATCCACAAACTTCGCTCTAAACTTCAAATGTAAGTGGCAACCAATAATCGCTATGAACATAACGAGAGTCCAGAAAAAGAAATTCAAATTCCACTGTTCAAAAACGAATTGGCGCGATAAAAGAGCATCACGAAAGCCGTTAATGATAAAGTGTATTGGATTCAATTCTAATATATGAATGAAGAACTCTGGGAAATTTCTCTCCTCAATATTCCAAACAGGTCCAGATAAAAAGAAAAGAATCCGGAGTATAGATTGAAGAATCATATGATAGTCTCTCACCAAAGTAGAGAGTGTTGCATTTAATAATCCGAGAAAATACAAAAAAACAATCATGCAAAAGAAATAATAAAAAGCTTGTAACCAATAAATTGTTGGGTAGATTCCAAAGAGAAATAAAACAATAATTGATACTCCTATCATCACAAAGAAGGTAGGTAAATTGCTAGTGATGTTAATGGCTGGTAAAATACTTATAGGGAATTTCATTTTCGAGACCATTCCAATTTGTGTATAGATACTTTTGCTACAACCTGTAATAGAGGAATTCATAAAAAGCCAACAGGACATCCCGATCAACATCCACGCAAAAAAAGGAACCCCATCAACATCTCGACCAGCATTAACACCAACCCCAAAAATTAAGTAAAAAGTTCCAATTTGAATCAGTGGATTCAGAATTTGCCAAGCCATCCCTAAATAATGACCTTGGAAAGTTGCTTTATTTTCATATTCCGACATCCGACGGGTGATGCCGAAGTTATTTATTTGTTCATTTATAATTAACTTTAGTTCATTCATAATTATATAATCCTTTTCATAAATGATTTAGACAAAAAATGGAAGTGTGAAAACAACCACCTTTTGTCTAGCTTGACGTTTTTTTGTAAAAATATGATGAATTACTATTACGTAGAAGGTATTGTCAGCACTTGTCCAACCGCAAGAATATCACTTGTGAGCTGATTCGCTTCTCTAATCGCATCTACAGTAACACCAAACTGTGTGGCAATGCCAGAAAGGGTATCGCCAAATTGGACAACGTAATCAACGTGGCTTGCTTCTGGTGTTGTCTCTGTTTCTGGAGCGTTGTTTTCGCTTTGTTCAGCAGAGGTTTCTGTCTCTTGGTTATTATCCACATCACTTTCAATAATAGGAATTATCAACACTTGCCCAATCGCAAGTTCTGTTTCAAACAGCTGATTCGCTGCGATAATATCATTAACAGTTACTCCATGTCTTGAAGCGATTAATGATAAGCTATCGCCAGCTGATACAGTATATTCTTTGTAACCTAGTTCTTCGCTCTCTTGGTTATCTATACCTGCATCGTTGATGTTTTCTTCCTTAACGACATCTATGTCTTCTTCTTCGTTATCGGCATTTGAATCAGCTACTTCCTCAACTGGTGTTTCTTCCGAAGTGAAAGGAGATGCTAATATTTCTCTTAATGATGGTTCGGCAAAATTAACAGCTGCAAAAAAGATCATTGCTGCTGTGAGGACTCCTAGCATAATTTTAGAAGAAGTAGATAAATTCTCAGCGTCATTATTTTTAAATAGAGGTTCGAGAACCTGTTTAGAAGTCTTCCGAGAAGGAATGCCTTCTTTCACTTCAATGGTTTGTGCAACTTGATTGTAATATTCTGTGAGCTGGAAGTTTTTTTGTGCTTCCCTCTGCTCTTTTTGGTATGACTTTTGTTCTTCTTTACTTAATGACTTATACCATTTGATAAATTCTTGATACTCAGCGACAATTTCATTGGTAGGACCATATTTTTTTAACTCCCCATTATGCATCCAAATGACTTTGTCACATAAGTTTTTAATCTGTCCCAAAGAGTGACTAACAAAGAAAATCGTCTTGCCTTGTTCTTTAAAGCTCATGATGCGATCAACACACTTTTGATAAAAAGTATCATCCCCTACAGATAGCGCTTCGTCAATAATTAAAATATCTGGATTCACATGTACGGCAACAGCGAAACCTAAGCGAGATTTCATACCACTTGAGTAATTTTTCACAGGTTGGTCAATAAAATCTCCTAAATCAGCAAATGCGATGATATCATCCATTATCTCATCAATCTCTTCATTTGTAAGCCCAGTCATTAATGCTTTTAGGCGAATGTTTTCAATCCCCGTTAGCTGTGCTTTTAGGCCGGCTCCAATACTAATGATGGTTGTTTCGCCATTGATTTCTACATTTCCTGTTGTTGGAGGAATGATTCCTGCCAAAATATTAGACAGAGTAGACTTCCCAGAGCCATTGATTCCGATTAAGCCAATGGCTTCCCCATCTTGGACATCGAAGGAGACACCGCGAAGTGCCCAGAATTTTGGGATAGACTTATTGCTAGCTTTAAATAAAGCTTTTACTTTGTCTGATTTTTGTTTATACAAATCATACTGCTTTGTTACATGTGAAAGAGAAACTTTCGTTTTACTTTCCACAAATACTCACCTTCTTTATTTTTCTGCATCCTAACCATTTTACCATAACTGAGGATGGTTTATAAGGGAATTTTGAAAGTAAATAGAATATCGTATCGGAGGGTTCTCTTTTTTAAAAAATTTTGTGATAATTTTGGAAGTATGCTATTCTTTTCCGTAAGATATTTTTATAGCTTATGCTGCAAGGAGTGAAAGGAATGGAACAGTTATGGAGAGCGTTTGGTAGCGTTGTTCCTGTATTTTTCGTGATAATGATAGGCGTGATAGTTATATCCTATTTGCTATATCGTTATAGGAAGAGGGATATATGGCGGATAATGGCAGGTAGTTTACTAGTACTTTCTATTATTGCTATTTTATTAGTCACGCTTGGGGTTGGAACATACAATAGAGATGCTGAGCAAATACTCAATGTAGTTCCAATTGTTGGTACGATTGAAATGATAATAAACGATGCCAATTCGTTGAAACTTGTTCGCAACATATTTTTGAATGTGATGTTATTTATGCCGTTTGGCTTTTTGGTGAGATTATGTATGCCAACGCGAAGAATGACAAGAATACAAATAATATTCATAGGGTTTTTGTTGTCGTTATGTATTGAAGTAACCCAGTATATCTTACCGACTGGGCGTTGGGCGGATGTGGATGATGTGATTTTGAATACCCTTGGTGTTTTTTTAGGGTGTATTTTATGCGAGAGGTTTTTTTATTTTCCGAAATGTAGCGGGGAAATAAGAAGTGTGAATAGTGAGGAGAACAGAAGGGTACATAAACAGAATCAGTAAGGTTCGTTAGAAAAATTGATATGATTGCCTTGTATATACTGCCAAAAAAGGTATAATTATAATGGAGATATAACATTTTGTAGATGGAACGGAAAATAATAATGACATAAAGGTGGAGACAAATGGAAAGCAGAAAACAAGGTAAGAAGAAAAGACGGATTTGGCGATACATACTTATTGCATTTCTCGTTCTCATCATAGGGGCAGTAGGGGTTGGGGTTATGGCGTACCGTAATATAGCGAGTACCGCTGATAATATCCACACGGCGGTAGAAACTGACGACGTTCGTGGTACAGAGGTTAGTTTGTCGGATCAAGAGCCATTTTCTGTTCTTTTATTGGGGATAGATAATGAACTTGATGCAGGGCGTTCCGATTCTATGATTGTTGCGACAGTAAATCCTAATGACGGATCAACCAAGATGTTGAGTATCCCTCGTGATACTCGTACAGAAATTATTGGTCGTGGAACAATGGACAAGATTAACCACGCTTATGCATTTGGTGGTGTGGAAATGTCCATTAACACAGTGCAAAACTTCCTAAATATTCCTATTGATTATTTTGTAGAAATAAACATGGAAGGGATTCAGGAGCTTGTTGATGCTGTCGGTGGGATTACAGTTGAAAACAACCTGTCATTTTCACAAGGTGGAGATACATTTGCAATTGGAACTTTAAATTTAAATGGCTCACAGGCACTAAACTATGCGCGGATGAGAAAGGAAGACCCACGAGGAGATTTTGGTCGTCAAGAACGTCAGCGTCAAGTAATTGAAGCAATTGTTAGAGAGATGGCTAGCTTTACAACAGTCACTAGATTTAATGATATTTTAAGTGCAGTGGAAGGAAATATGAGAACCAATGTTACAATGAATGAAATAATAGATATCTCGATGAACTATAGAAGTGCTATAAATGAAGTTGAACAAATGCAATTGACAGGGACTGGCCAAACAATTAATGGTATTTGGTACCTGGTTCCATCTGATGAGGATGTATCTGAGAAATCAGCTTTATTACGTGGGCATTTGGAGCTGGAATAAGAAGAGAAGTGTATCATCCTGCTGAGTAGCTATTTTTACGATGACTTAGCAGGTTTTTCTTATTTTTTTCAATGATAAACGATATATATTTATTTGGAAAATTGTGATAAACTAATTAATAGTGTTGTATAATTTTGTTATACAATAATATGGTAAAAAAGGTTAGATGGGAGGAATTTCAGTGAAAAAAGTCAGAAAAGCAATTATTCCTGCAGCTGGTTTAGGGACGCGTTTTTTACCAGCTACAAAAGCAATGCCAAAAGAAATGCTACCGATTGTGGATAAGCCGACAATTCAGTATATCGTTGAAGAGGCAGTCGCTTCTGGAATAGAAGATATTATTATTGTAACGGGTAGAGGTAAACGTTCAATCGAGGATCATTTCGATAATGCCTTCGAATTAGAGCAAAACTTGATGGAAAAGAAGAAGTTTGAATTACTAGAGCAAGTACAAATTGCTTCAAAATTAGTAGATATTCACTACATCCGTCAAAAAGAACCTCTAGGTCTTGGACATGCGGTATGGTGTGCACGTAAATTTATTGGAGATGAGCCATTTGCAGTGTTATTAGGGGATGATATTGTTCAGGCAGATACGCCATGCTTACGCCAATTAATGGATGAGTACGAAAAGACTCATTCTTCCATTATCGGCGTTCAACATGTTCCTGAAGATGAGACGAACCGCTACGGAATCATTGATCCATTGGAGAAAAAAGGCAGAAGATATGAAGTGCGAAAATTTGTGGAAAAGCCAGCTCTAGGGACGGCCCCTTCCAACTTGGCAATTTTAGGAAGATACATATTAACCCCGGAAATCTTTATGTTTTTAGAGAACAAGCAAATTGGTGCTGGTGGTGAAATTCAGCTGACAGATGCTATCCAAAAACTGAATGAAATTCAACGGGTATTCGCGTATGACTTTGAAGGAAAGCGATATGATGTTGGTGAGAAATTAGGGTTTATTAAGACGAGTATTGAGTTTGCGTTGCAGAAGGATGATTTGAAGGATGAATTGTTTGCGTACATGAAAGAGATTGTGGACAAAGAAGTAACTACAGAGAAAGAAAAGCAGAAGAACAAGTAGGTAAGAAAATCAATAAAAAAGATATCCCGTAGCTACTCATCAAGAAAGATGAGTGCTGTGGGATATCTTTTCTTTTATCTAAGCTATTCTGGAATTTGGTTCGTTCCCGAAACAGGTTCGTGTAACTTTAATTCTTCTTTGATTTTTGTAGTAGAAACACCTGATGTTCTATCTAAATAAACCACATCACAGTAGTCTTTTAAGTATTCAAATTTAGTGCTTCCAGCCCAGTCTCCCCCCATCACAACAGTGTCTACAAAGAAATTTTGAACATCATCTGCTTTTTGCTCCCAGTTCTTCTCAGGGATTACTAAATCAACATAGCGAAGAGCTTCTAGCATTTCTTTTCTTGTTTCAAAATTATGGTAGGTTGTTTTTCCTTTTTCCGATAAATTGAATTCATCAGTTGATAAGGCAACAATTAGGTAATCTCCTTGTTCTTTTGCTCTCTTTAGTAGGCGGATATGGCCATAGTGGAGAAGATCGAACGTCCCGTAGGTCAATACTCTTTTCATCATTCACAATTCCCTTCATTTCATTTTCTAAAACTAATAAAACAGGGCTGTCTAAAAAAACGATTTATGCCCCTTGATTACTAACAATCATATTATTTCATTGTATATTGAAATACTTATCATTTCAAGAATAAAATAAACATACAAATAATGGGAAAAGATTAGAATGTATGACGAAGATTATTATGACACTTTTCATTTTTTCCATTATATGATACGATTTTAGATAAAAAGCGATTTCTTTTTAGGGATATTCTTGATTAGGAAATCTACTAAGAATAGATTGTACGATAGAAGGAGACATAAAATGGAAAAAATCACAGTTATTGGCCCTGGAAGTTGGGGAACTGCACTTTCAATGATTTTATCAGAAAATGGTCATGAAGTGCGGATTTGGGGGAATGTACCGAAACAAATTGATGAGATAAATGAGCACCATACAAATAAGCAATTTTTGCCTGATGTTGTAATACCTGAAGATATCAAAGCCCACCATTCTTTAGAAGAGGCTCTTGATGGTGTGGATACTGTATTACTTGCTGTACCGACGAAAGTTATTCGTATCGTGGTAAAGCAAATCGCAGAGGTAACAAAACAGCCATTGACGATTATTCATGCGAGCAAAGGAATCGAGCCGGGGACATCGAAACGGATTTCTGAATTGATTACCGAAGAAATGCCAGCTGAACTTTTAAAGGACATTGTTGTTTTATCTGGACCAAGCCATGCGGAAGAAGTAGCGCTGCGTCAGCTTACAACGGTAACATCGGCATCTGAAAATCTGGAAGCGGCAGAGCGAGTGCAAGATTTATTTATGAATCATTATTTTCGGGTATATACCAATCCAGATGTGATCGGAGTGGAGCTTGGCGGAGCATTGAAAAACATTATTGCGTTAGGTGCCGGAGCTATTCATGGGCTTGGGTATGGTGATAATGCGAAAGCAGCTTTGATGACGAGAGGATTAGTAGAAATGACTCGTTTAGGTTGTGCAATGGGAGCGAAGAAGGAAACATTCACAGGTTTAACGGGTATGGGTGATTTAATTGTTACTTGTACGAGTATCCACAGTCGAAATTGGCGTGCGGGAAATATGCTAGGACAAGGTCAGTCGCTAGATGATGTACTTGAAAGTATGGGAATGGTTGTAGAAGGTGTTCGTACAGCGGAAGCAGCTCATATTTTAGCTAAGCAATTAGGAATTGATATGCCGATTACCAATGCTATCTACAGTGTTCTTTTTGAAGGAGTGACTCCGAAAGATGCCACTGCTGCTTTAATGGGGCGTGTGAAGAAGCATGAGATGGAAGATGTAGAGATATAATCTATTTGTAAAATGGAAACTATGTGAAAGTACCTTTTTTAAAATGGTACCTATGTCAAGGACACAATAAAAAAGGGGTTAGGCAACTAGAAGGTGATTTCTATACTCTGTAGGAGTCATCTTCTTTAAGTTCCACTGATAACGATAACGGTAGTAATACACCATATAATGATTGACTTGTGCCTTTAGCTTATCTAGAATGTATAGGTGATAGCCAGTTGACTTACTTTCCTCACGTTAGGGTCCTTTTGAAGAACTTTTATATCTTTTAGTGAAAAGGTTTTTTTACTCATTAAACCTCCTCCAGTAACTAAAATTAATCACACAAAAAAGTACCTATGGAATAAACACTTTTTTCTAAGTGTTTATTCCATAGGTACTTTTTTATTTAGTGGGGTGCTTTTTTTTTAGAAATTTGATAAAAATTATGGTTGTGTTCTTTTTTATATGTATGTATAATATTTTTGATAGTATGAGAGATAAATAGCAAGCTCTAGTGTATTTTTTAAATTAATTAATATAAAGGTATGCTGTAGAATGCGAGAAGAAATTGAAACTTACAGAAGCAATGGAGTTTTTGCGGTTTCAACGGATAAAAACATATAAAGGGAGGATAGTTCTAGCAGAAAGCAAGTCTAGAATATATTATTTCGCCGAAAAAATGTCGAATTATGTCGTATTCTAGTATCTGATTTTTATGTAAAAAAACATTTATGTTACATCTTTATATGCTTAAGCATAAGAAAGGAAAATGGAGAAAATATGAAATTAAAAAGGTTTTGGATAAGTATCGTTGCAATGATATTCTTGTTTTCATCAATGTCATACATTACTGTTGGAGCTACAGCGAATCAAGTAAGGGATAGTGTGATTATTGAGCCATCTGAGGAGAATCCGCTAGTGGTGTTAGAATCTCCAAGTGAGGGTAGCGACAATGTAGTGACATTGACGGAGACTAGCGAGTTGGCAATATCGGGAATAGGCGAGGAATACCGAGAGGTTACTTACACAGATGATATGTCACAAGAAGAAATTAGAGGTTATGCTCGTACAGAAGAGTTGGAAGCATATTTATCAAAATCATTAGCAGTAACAGAAGTAACTGTATCACCATCTGAAGAAGAACCCCTAGAGCTGTTCGTGGATGGTGAACTTGAGAAAGCAATGTATTTAACAAAAGAAACAACATTGATAATGAAAGAGTCTGAAGGACACTATATTACGGTAGAATATAGCGTGCCAAGTACTGGTGAAACTGTAGAAGCGCTGGTTTTATCAGATGCCCTAAAGTCTGCTACAATGGAGGAGCATACGATTGAAGAAGCTGTTTCATATGTAGCGATTCCAGATGGAGAGACATTATCAATTTATGATGAGGCTAGTGCGGAGGGAAATCTAGTATTTGATTTGTTAGTAGATTCATATTTGACTATTGGTGAAACGTACCAATATATACAAGTTACTTATCAGGATGATAAGACAGAAAATGAGATTGAAGGGTATGTTTTATACAAGGAGCTTATTCAATTTACTGATGAGCTAGATGAAGCAGAGGAAAATGAGATGCTGGCAGCTCGTGGTGCTACTGGAGTAATTTCTAATCCTGTTATTATTGATATTTCTAAGTGGCAGAGCCCTTCATCAATTAATTATGATAAGCTTGCGGCGGAAGTTGATTTAGTTATCATCCGCATCCAAGATGGTAGTAGCGTAGAAGATAGTGCTTATAAAACCCATATTACAGAATTTCAAAAAAGAGGGATCCCTGTTCATGTATATGCCTTTATGCGTGCAACAACTGTTGAGGCTGCAAAGGAAGAGGCGAAATTGTTCTATAATCGTGCCAAAAGCTATGACCCAATTATGTATTGGGTAGATGTTGAACTTGAGACTACATCTAATATGAGAAATGTTGTATCTGCTTATGAAACCCAATTGAGAGAATTGGTAGGCAATGCGAAAGTCGGAGCATATATCTCTCATAATCTATATTCCTCTTATAATATTGACACAAGTAGATTAGATGGTGTTTGGATACCGAGATATGGATTGAATAATGGATATTATAACAAAGGTTATGATCCGAACTATTCATGTGATATCCACCAGTACACTGATACAGGAAAACTAAATGGCTATTCTAATAATTTGGATTTAAATAGATTAACTCTTACAGATGGGAAGGATCTATCTTATTTTTCAAGTAAGAATAACAACAGTAGCAATAGTAGCTCTTTCTACACAACGAACCCGGGGAAAATTCGCTTGACCTCAAAATTGAATATCTATAGTTCACCGGATTTTAGTGAAAGTACTAAAACAGGTAAGTCATTATCTGTTGGAAGTATCGTTACAGTCACCGGTATCACCTATGCAAAAGATGGCAAACCGAGGTTGAAGATAAGTGGTGGATATATTAGTGCTTATAGAAACTATTCAAGCACAGACACTACTACTTATTACAGTTCTAATCCAGATGCAGTAATATTATCAGAAAAAGTAAATCTCCACAGCTCTGTCGATTTAGTGAATAGTACAAAAACTGGTCAAACATACGGGAAAGGAACGACATTGAAGGTGACAGGAATTGCATATACAAAAGCAGGAACTCCTCGCCTTAAAGTAAATGGTGGATACATTAGTGGGAATAAAAAGTTTTCACAGCAGTACTATACTGCTAATCCAGAAACAGTCTATTTAACATCGAATCTAAATGTTTACAGTTCAACGGCATTTAGTGAGAGTACAAAAACAGGTAAAAAATACCTGAAAGGAACGACGCTAAAAGTAACGGGGATTGAGTATACCAAGTCAGGGGCGGCTAGATTGAAAGTGAGTGGAGGTTATGTCAGCGGGAATGCTGCATATTCACAGCAATATATTTCTATGAATCCAGGGACAGTGAAGATTGCTAGTAAGGTGAATGTCCACAGGAGTCCTGACATGACAGACAGCAATAAAACTGGAAAAACATATGCAAAAGGTGCAATGGTGAAAGTAACTGGTATCGCTTATTCATCAAACGGAACCCCAAGATTGAAGGTAGATGGTGGATATATTAGCGCAAATGCTAAATTTTTCCAATAATAGTACATCAATTTTCTATTTCTTCCTAATGTATTTGCTTTAGCGTACGAGAAACGTATGAAAGTTCCTAACGCTAGTTAGTAACGTATCATATATTTTTTATTAGTGAGAGCACA
>DAIDKD010000023.1 GCA_027451065.1 Bacillaceae bacterium
GCACGCCCGGATGTTCGGCGAACCAGGCGAGCACGAGGCCGATGAAATAGGCCTCTTCCCATTATGGAAAACCTTCTGTATAATAGATTTCAGAGAAAAAATTTGGAGGAAGTTATGTTTCGAACAATTTTTGCAGGACTTTATATGCTACTTACATTTATTGGAACTTATTTTGGGTTAATGAAAGTAAGGAGACTTCCTGACACAATTTCAGAGCAGGAGCGGAACGAAAAGGTGTATCAAACCCCACATAAATTCAGTATCGGGATGCTGAAAATAACTGGTTCTACAGTAAAAGTAGAAGGATTAGAGAATATTCCACAAGACAAAGCAGTTTTATTTGTCGGAAATCATCAAAGTTACTTTGATATTCCAGTACTTTTGGGCTATTTGAATAAACCAATCGGGTTCATTGCCAAAGTTGAAACGAAAAAAATCCCAATTGCAGCAGGCTGGATGGAGCAGATGCAAAGTGTATTCATGGATCGTGGTGATAGACGAAAGTCACTACAGGCAATTAAAGATGGGATAGAAATTCTGAAAAATGGGCAGTCTCTTGTTATTTTTCCAGAAGGAACAAGAAGTAAAAGTGATGATATGGCTGAATTTAAACCAGGGAGCATAACATTAGCAACCAAGTCAGGTGCCCCGATTATTCCAGTGTCAATCAGTGGAACTCATCGGATTTATGAATCCAACAACAATAGAATTCAACCATCCCAAGTAACATTAGTCGTAGGTAAGCCAATTTACCCAGAAGATGTAAAAGATTTAAACAGCCAAGAATTAACAAAGATAGTCGAAGAAAGAGTAAGAGAGAAATTAGTCTAAAAAAGAGATGAGGGGGTATAAAGGGACGATTTCCCCCTTTATACCCCCTCATCTCTTTAGATATTGTAAAATTTAGTTGGAACTTTAAAATGCTGTATAGGTGGGCAAAAAACGCCCACCTATACAGCATTTTAAAATACGAAGAAAAAGACGCAGAAGAACATACAGGCACTTCCTGCCAATACAAACAAATGCCAAATAGCGTGGCTAAATGGGAGTCGCTCCCATAGATAGAAGATGGTTCCTACTGAATAGAGCACACCACCTGTTACAAGGAGAATAAAGCCACCGAGGTGTAAAGCTTGAAAGATTGGTACAATAGCTACAATAATCAACCAGCCCATCACCAAGTACCCCACGGTAGATATCACATTAAAGCGATTTGCAAAAATAGCTTTAAAAACAACACCTAATACAGCGATGCTCCAAACAATGATGAATAAGGTCCAGCCTAGTGTACCTTGCAAAGTAACAAGCAAAAAAGGTGTATATGTTCCAGCAATTAAAATGTAAATAGCTGCATGATCCAGAATGGTAAATAATTTTTTTGTTTTTTTGAAAGGTATACTGTGCAATAATGTAGAGCATAAATATAAAATAATCATACTCGTTCCAAAAACAATTGCACTAGCAAGAAAAAAGCTGTCCGAATGAGTAATTGAACGTAAAATCAATAACACCAAAGCTGCAATGCTAAGCAAAAAGCCAATTCCATGTGTGACTGCATTTGCCAGCTCTTCTTTCCATGAAAAATCCATCAAATCCCCTTCCTTTTCAGTACTCTTTATGGTTTATTATAATAAAGAAGAATAAAATCTTCAATTACTAATTATTTTTAACAGCATAATATTAAAATATGTTATAGTATAAGAAGAAGTATTTAATTAAATGATGAAATGAGGAGTAGTAGTGCAGAAAATTAAAATCGTAACAGACTCAACAACAGATTTAGCAGCAAACGTTATTGAGGAGCTTAATATACATGTTGTCCCTCTTGCAATTACAATGAACGGAAAGGTATATCACGATAAAGTTGATTTTACCCCGATGGAATATATTAAAATGATGAAAGAAGCTCCAGAATTACCGAAAACATCTCAACCAGCAGTGGGAGAATTTGTTGAGCTATATGACAAGTTAGGTGAAGATGGCAGCCAAGTATTGTCCATTCATATGACTAGCGGGATGAGCGGTACTTATGCTTCGGCAGCTTCAGCGGCAAAAATGACGAAAACGCAGGTAGAAGTAATTGATTCTACTTTCATGGCTGGCGCTTTAGGATTTCAGGTATTAGAAGCAGCAAAAATGGCACAGTCTAACCAGTATACAATGGAAGAAATCAAGGCGAAAGTAAATGAAGTGAGAGAACATTCCCACCTGTTTGTTGTAGTAGACACCCTTGAAAACCTAGTGAAAGGTGGTCGCATCGGGAAAGGAACGGCATTTGTTGGCTCATTATTGAACATTAAACCGATTGCTAGCCTTGCCGACGGTGTATATACGCCAGTTGCTAAAGTTCGTAGTAAGTCGCAAATTGTTAAAACATTAACGAAATATTTCCAAGAAGATGTAGCAGGGAAAATTGTCAAAGGTGTAGTGATTTCTCATGCTGACGCAATGGAGTTAGCAACGAATTTAAAGGAATCTCTTTATAAAGTATGCGGGTTTGAGGATATTCAGATTCAAGATACTACAGCGGTAATCAGTACACATACAGGACCAGGAGCAATTGGCTTCTGTTATTACGCAGAATAAGTTTTTGAACTGGGGTCTGAAGACCCCAGTTCAAAAACTTATACGAAAAAGGACATCAGTGGTAATTTTATATCATTGGGTGTTCTTTTTTCGTGTACAATGCTTTATTTTGGTAAACTGAGGGTAACTACTTTTCTTAATCTTTGGGGGGAATAGGATGAGAGGATTGCTAGTAGTAATTTGTAGTATGATAGTTATTTTTCTTTCGGCTTGTGGGAGTGAGGGAATTGACGATCCGTTAAATTATCCAGTGCAGAAGTTTACCATGACGGATCAAAATAATAAGGAATTTGCTCTGGAGAATGTAAATGGGAAGGTTTGGATTGCTAATTTTATTTTTACAAGTTGTGAAACCATATGCCCGCCGATGACAGCTAATATGAAGCGGCTGCAAGATAAGTTCACAGCAGATGGTTTAGATGTGGAAATTGTTTCTTTTAGTGTGGACCCGGAAGTAGATACACCTAGTAAGTTGAAAGGATTTATTGAGAAATTCCAAGGGGAACAGTCTAAATGGCATTTACTAACAGGCTATCATCAGGAATTTATCAATGAATTTGCCAAAGAGAGCTTTCATACAATTGTAGATAAGCCAAAAAATAATACCCAAGTCATTCATGGGACAAGTTTTTATTTAGTAGATCAAGACGGGATTGTCCAAAAATCATACAGTGGTGTAAGTGATGTACCGTATGATGAAGTAATTGCTGATGTAAAAACTCTGCTAGGTGAATGAAGCTTATACGATAGGAGATGTGATATAGGGAAACCTTAATTTCACTTATATTACGCAACCTATCGTGTATTTTCTTTGACAGAGACTACATGAAGAAATAAAATAAGTGAGTAATCACTTATTTGTTGGAGGGGAATAGCATGGAAGTAGTGAAAATTTCTCAGTTAACGAAAAAATATGGCACAATAGTAATTTTGAACAATATTTCTTTCAGGATTGATAAAGGTGAAATTGTTGGGCTCATTGGTCCTTCAGGGGCTGGAAAAACAACGTTAGTAAAGTCAATGGTAGGAATGGAAAAAATTGACCAAGGGAATGTTCAAATTCTCCATACAAATATACCAAACCTTCAAATTTTACAAAAAATTGGCTATATGGCTCAGTCAGATGCTTTATATGGAGAATTGAGTGGACGAGAAAATTTAATGTTCTTCGCTAAGTTATACGGTATGACAAAAGAAGAAATAGCTGAACGAGTGAAGTATGTAGCCAAGTTAGTTGATTTAGAAGAAGATTTACATAAGTTAGTGAGGAATTATTCTGGCGGGATGAAAAGAAGGTTGTCATTGGTGATTGCACTTATTCAGGACCCAGATATTCTTATTCTCGATGAGCCTACTGTAGGGATCGACCCACAGTTACGGTTGAATATTTGGAATGAATTGAAGGATCTGCAGAAGCAAGGAAAAACAATCATCATCACGACTCATGTGATGGATGAGGCGGAAAAATGTGATCGGCTAGCGCTTATACGTGGTGGAAATATTATTGCCGCCGGTTCTCCGACAGAATTAAAAGAAAAATTCCAGGTACAGTCCATTGAGGGAGTATTTTTAGAGACAGGAGGGAATTTGAAATGAGAATCAGAGCGTTGGCAAGCAGAATTGTGAGACAAATACTGCGAGATAAGAGAACATTGGCGCTAATGTTGATTGCGCCATTGTTTATATTGACACTGGTTCATTTTTTGTTTGAGACAAATGAAGAAGATGAGTTGCTAAAAATTGGAGTGTACCATACAAGTGAAGATTTTAATCAAGCACTGATGGAAAGCGGCTTAGAAGTAGTGGCATTTGATGAAGGGAAAGATATAGAAAGCAAAGTGAAAGAAAAGGAGTTAGCGGCATTTATTAAGCAAGAAGATAATTCCTTAGCAGTTACTTATGAAAATAGCACTGTCACTAACACATCTCAAGTAAAAACAAAAATTCAAGGAACTCTTGTTGCAATTCAAGCTGAACAATTAAAAAGAGCCCTAAATCAACATCCACAGCTTCAAGAAGTAATGGGAGAGCAAGTGACGGTGACAAATTATTATATTTTCGGTTCAGAAGACTCGACTTTTTTTGATTCTTTTAGTCCAGTATTAGTAGGTTTTTTTGTTTTTTTCTTTGTATTTTTAATATCCGGCATTGCCCTTTTAAGAGAAAGAACCACTGGAACATTGGAAAAAATCTTAGCGACACCCATGAAAAGAGGAGAAATTGTTGTTGGATATTTAGTGGGCTACGGAATTTTTGCGGTAATCCAAACATTATTGGTAGTGCTTTATGCAACATATGTATTAGGGATTCATATTGAAGGAAGTATTCTTCTTGTTTTTCTAGTCAATATCATCTTAGCTTTAATCGCTTTATCTCTTGGAACGCTTTTATCAACTTTTGCAAATTCTGAATTTCAAATGATGCAGTTTATTCCTATTGTAATTGTTCCGCAAATTTTCTTTTCAGGAATCATTGCTGTAGACAGTATGGCTAGTTGGCTCCAAGCTGTTGCCCATGTGATGCCTTTGTATTATGCAGGGGATTCATTACAAGGTATTATGATAAGAGGAGAAAGTTTTGCAGATATTCAAGGGAATTTAGGAGTATTATTGATTTTTGCAATTGTACTCAGTCTATTGAATGTAGTAGGTTTGAAAAGATATAGAAAAATATAAGGTGGAGAAAGAAAATGAACGTTGCATCTGTTGAAAAATTATTAGGAGAAAAAATTCAAGGCAAAGAAGATATGACCCCAAAGCAAAAAGCTACATTGGAAGCTGCAATTACACTGTTTGCAGAAAAAGGATTTTCAGCAACATCAACTAGTGAAATTGCCAAAAAAGCACAGGTATCGGAGGGGACTATTTTCAAATATTTTGAGACGAAGGAAAAGCTGTTATATACAACGATAGTGCCGATTTTAATCGATGATTTACTTCCAGTATTTGCAGAGAAATTTAAAATGGATATATTGGAGAAGAATCATCCGTCCTTTGAAGAATTTATCAGCATGTTGATTGATGACAGATTCGCATTCATCAAAGAAAATATTGAATTGTTCAAGATTATCTTTCCAGAAATGATGTACCGAGATGAAATAAAGGAAGTTTTTCTTTCAACTTTTGCAAAAAGTTTGAAGGATCCTATGTTCGTATTGTTAGAAAGGTTGAAGTCTGAAAAAGTAATTGTGGATTGGGAGCCTATGTTGATTATTAGAACCATATTTACAAATTTACTTGGGTATGTGATTCCTAGATTTTTTGTGTTTCCTGAACATCCGTGGGATGACGAGGCGGAATTAAGAGAAGTGAAGAAGATTATTTTAAAGGTTTTAAGACCGTGATTCAATTAAGTTAATAGTAAGCCTATCATTTTCACTCTGTTGAGTAGAAATGATAGGCTTATTCACTTATGTAAATATAATCAAAGAAGCTAATTTTCAGGACTACCAATGACACGGGAGGGCGAAAACTGTTTACCTGCCATATTTTTTAGTATTTCCTGTCACAGAATCTATTTTTTATTAAAAAGAGGAAATTTATGAAAAATGTAGAAACTATTATTATTCTACTATATAATGTAAATGAATCAAGGTAAGGTAAAAAACTTACTCTTTGTTTCAAAAAGTTATTAGAAAGGAGGTACTGGTTTTTGATAGGGATGTAAAACCAGGAATCTAGTGGAAAAATACCGACAAATGAACATGTTAACGCTGATGAAAGAATTAGTAGTAGATAAAGCAACCGAACAAGAAGTAATGAAAAAAATTACTATTGTTTCTAATGAAAACCAGGTGGATGAGGAACAATTGAGAAGCATATATGAAAAAATGATGTTGTTTTATAAAGAAATAGAGGATATTGGCGGGCTGGAAAAATATCAATTATCAAATATAAGCTGGTTGAAGACAGAATTAGAGTTGCTTATTGAGTGTAGTCGATTTTGTAACGATGAAGGTATGAAGTTGACAGATATTTTCTATCAAATTAGTAACGAGCAAAAGAACATTCTTCCGAAAACGTCATCACAAATAACTCATATATATTATCAAATAAAGAAACATCATCAACCAATTGAGAGAATAATAAGAAAAAAAGCAGGTAGAAAGAGAAAAAGTACTGAAAATACTGATCCAACGGCAGAAAAAAAGCATACGAAAGAAGTAAAAGTAATAGAATCCCATGCTTATCAAGGAGAATATTCCGAAAAAGGATTTATGAAATTACTTTCTGGAACAATGAACAATCTTGCTATTATTTATCAAAATCAAGAAAAAAACAATACAGGCTTATATCATCTTATTGAAGAATTCTACAAATTATCATTAATTGGGGGAGAAAATAGTGGGAGAATGAAAGAATATGAAAAAACGAAAAAAGAAACAGAGATACTTCAAGCACAGCTAGAATATATTCTTTGTGAAAAGGAAAATATGATTCAAGATTTCCGCAAGCTAGTAGATTGCGTTCAAAAATTTATTGATAGTCCTGAAATGACTCAAATCATCACGTTACCAATATTCATCAGTGATAGTAAAAAAGCGCTTGAGAAATTGAAACCTATGAAACCAGCAAAAAATGAGGAAGCTGGCTAGGAAATACATGTTGATCTGAATAGAAGGAGGAAATCGATTGCAAACAATAAGATTTTATATATTTAGGCCACCACATCTTAGAAATGGTTTTTATGAAAAAATGGGGATGTTTTTTGCAGAAAGATTATATCGTTATAAACTTCCAGACTTAGTGAATAGTCATACTACCACATGGGTAGTAGCGGAAAAAAATAATAAAGTGGTCGGATTTGGATCATTTGAACAGACTAACCGTGGAATTGAAATTCGTGAAATATATACGATTCAGAAAAATCATCAATTGTGGCAAGGAATTGCAAGTAAAATATCAATCATATTAAAAAAACAAAATTCCAAACTAATTTATACTACTTTACCAAAGGTTGAGAAAAAGCAACTAAATTATTTCATTGAAAAAGGATTTTTTATCAAGCGTGAAAATAAGAATTCTTGTTATTTAGAAAAAGCAAATCTAATGATTATGTAAAGAAAGGGGTACCTTGATGATTAAAGTCTATACATATCCCGCCCATGCATCAAGTAAAAAGGCAATTAAATGGCTTCAAGATAATGAACTAGAGTATACCGAACTTAAAATAACAGAGGATAATTTGTTCAGTGAAGATGAAATAATAGCAATGCTGAAGATGGTGGATGATGTGTATGATTTAATTTCTACGCATTCAAAAACGTATAAAAAATATGCCTCGAGAATAGAGAGGATGCAAATAAAAAAACAATTAATCCCATTTTTACAGAAAAACTTGGAAATAGTCAATTTTCCTATCATGATGAACAAGCATCAAATTTCTACTGGTTTTAAGGAAAAAAATGTTAAGAAATTCCTGCCAAAAAGCAAACGAATTCAGTTACTGTATCAATTAGTGAAACTCTCTGAACAATAAATACAATAGGTTATTCAAACGCTATCCCGAAATCAAAAGCCTTCTTTGGGGAGGTCATTTGTGGAAGCCTATATGACCGTACACATTCTCTCACAAATAACAGTAGCTTAAATTATACGGGTGGGTTGCTTGGAGCCACACAACCTAGATATAATTTCAGTCGTGGGTTGTTGACTAAAAGATAGACAGTCACACTATACTTAATTTACTAAATTTACTGCAACTGTCTATTTCCTAATCCTTACTGGATGTCGATAATCTGTTTTTCATAAGGCTTTTTAGGAATAGATAATTCTAATATACCATTTTGAAATGTAGCTTTTGCCTGTTTCTTGATTAATTCACATGGAGTTTTAATTACTCTTTCACTACGACCAGTGGCTCGTTCTTTCCGATAAAAATGATGTTCAGTTGATTCTGTTTCCAGAGTACTATCACTATCTACTGCTATTCTAATAAATGTGTCTTGAACATCAATTGTTATTTGCTCCTTTGCTATACCTGGCAGTTCTGCTTGAACAAAGATTTCTTTATCTGTTTCGTACATATTAACTGGAAATGAATGAAAAATGCTGTGTTTATGAAAGAGAGTATCAACTTCTTGAAGAAATCCTTTAAAGGGAGAACGCTCAAAGTAATCATCGATTTTTTGTAAGTAACCTTTCACCTTTTGTGATGGTTCTTTATGATTTTTTTCCATAACTAACCTCCTATGTTCTTGTTTAGCTATAACAGCTAGCTAGATTTTCTCTTTTTATTCGTATGAAAGGGTAGTAAGACTTCACTGAGAAAAGTGTCACTTTATTGTATGCATCTTGGTTCAGATGGTTCATTAAATAAAAAAGGTTGATAAATCTAGTGGAAGAATTACAATGGAATAGAGATTACATATATACACACTGATAAATAGGAAGGGGGAATTGAGGAGTTCATTCCTCAATCTAAATAAAATGGAAAAGTTAATCATTCGTAAAGCGGCAGAGGAAGATGTGAAAGGGATTTTAGAAATTTATAACTATGCAATTGTGCACACTACTGCATCATTTGACATTAAGGAGCAAAGCCTGGAAGAAAAAAAGCTGTGGTTTCAAGGCTACAATGATAAATATCCATTATTGGTGGCACAATTAGGCGGGGAAATTGTCGGATACAGTTCTTTGTCTTCTTTTCGTAATAAAGAAGCTTACGCAAGAACAGTTGAAAATTCTGTATATGTTCACCCAGAAGCACAAGGGAAAGGGATAGCAAAGCGACTATTGCAGGCAATTATCGAAGAAGGAAGAAAAATTGGGTACCATGTCATTATAGCCGCAATTACGAAAGAAAATGAAATAAGCATCTATCTTCATGAACAAGTAGGTTTTGAATATATTGGATGTATGAAAGAAGTAGGTTATAAATTTGGAGAATGGCAGGATGTATGTTTTTATCAGTTGAAACTCTAGAACAGGCTGTATGAAAAGGAGAAAGGCCTCCCTTTTCATACAGCCTGCCGAAAGAGTCAACTACGGTGAAGAGTTATAATATCAAGCTTTTCTAAGTTGACTCTTTCTATAATTATTGAGAATACAGCGACTTTTAGGACAGCTCCATCTAGAGTTTCAACGTACCATCATGCTCTTTTAGGATGTTTAATCAATTTTTAAGTGAATGTTCTAGAGAAAAAAAGGATTTTTTCTTATGAAAGCGTATTACTAACAGAGAAGCGTATTGCGTCATAATTTTTAACGTGAATAAATACAATAGTTGAATAACGATAATGAAGGGGGAATTTGGTGTATAAAAAAGTAGTGACAAAGGAAGAGGATATTATCTTTAGGCAAATATGGGGAGACTTTTGTGAAGAAAAGTGTATTCAATATGTAGATAATAATCCAGACTCATCGCGCTATTTATTAAAGAATCAAAGCAGTAAAACAATTGGTACAATAGAATTTCAGACTTATCAAGGAAATGATTATTCAAATGTGGAATCCTATTATCCATTTTCTCAATCAGCTATCATAGAAAGTTTAAAGGACAAAAGAGTGTATGAAGTGACAAAAATGTGTTTATCAAAGGAATTCCGTGGCAAAGGTTATTTTAAAAATATTATGTCAACAATATACGATTATTCTGTAAGAAACGAAGTAGATTGGTATGTAGCTGTAATGACTTACCGGATGTACCTATATATCAGAACGATGGGGTTTCGTTCCAAGGTAGTTGAGCAGCCTTTTTGGTTAAGTAAGCAAATACGAGTTATTCCAGTTTTCCTAGATATAAAGCATGCTGTTGAACACATGAAAACCTTTAAGGAGTTCCAACCTTATTATAGTAGTACAAAATAAAAAGAATGGTAATCGGAAAATGTTGCCGATTACCGTTCTTTTTATTTTGTAGGATGAATCATCTTTGAAGGGTCTACATATTGATTGAATTGTTCTTCAGTTAAAAATCCTGATTTTAATGCAGCTTCTTTTAAAGTACTTCCTTCTTGATGAGCTACTTTCGCAATTTTTGCGGCATTTTCATAACCGATATGTGGACTTAAGGCTGTGACGAGCATCAATGAATTATCTAAGTGATACTTGATATTCTGATAGTTTGGCTGAATGCCGACTGCACAGTTTTCATTGAAGCTTCGTATGGAGTCCGCTAATAATCTACAAGATTGAAGAAAATTATAAATGATAACCGGCATAAAAACATTTAGCTGGAAATTTCCTTGACTCGCTGCAATTCCAATCGTTACATCATTGCCCATTACTTGTGTAGCAACCATTGTCAAAGCTTCACTTTGCGTAGGGTTTACTTTTCCTGGCATAATAGAACTCCCTGGTTCATTTTCCGGAATGGTGATTTCACCAATTCCGCTACGAGGACCACTGGCTAACCATCGCACATCATTGCCGACTTTCATCAAATCGGCTGCTAGTGCTTTCAATGCACCATGTGCATAGACAATCTGATCGCGACTGGTCAAGGCATGAAATTTATTAGTGGCCGATACAAAATGGCTATTTGAAAAATAACTAATTTCCTCTGTAACCATGTCACCAAATTTTTCGTGAGCATTCAAGCCAGTTCCAACAGCTGTTCCGCCAATTGCCAATTCTTTCATATAGTCTACACTTTCAACAATCATACGTTCACTTTTTTCTAACATATGATGCCATGCACTAATTTCTTGCCCTAAAGTTAGCGGAGTTGCATCTTGCAAATGAGTGCGGCCAATTTTCACAACATCAGCAAATTCCTGGACTTTTTGATGAAAGGTATTTTTCAGCTGTTTTAAAGGAGGTAGTAGATAGTTTTCAACTGAAAGAACTGCTGCGATATGTAATGCTGTAGGGAATGTGTCATTTGAGCTTTGCGACATATTCACATCATCGTTAGGGTGAATTATTTCTTTTATGTCTTTTTCCATCAGCAATTGGTTGGCTCTTTTGGCAATTACTTCATTGACATTCATATTCGTCTGTGTTCCGCTTCCAGTTTGCCAAACAACTAAAGGGAACTGATCATTCCATTTCCCTTCTAGTATCTCCTGAGACGCTTGGACAATTGCGTCCGTTTTCTCTTTTGAAAGTTGTCCTAATTTGTTATTAACAATTGCCGCACTCTTCTTTAAAAGTACTAAGCCCTTGACCACCTCGTGTGGCATTTTTTCTGTACCAATCACAAAATTTTCTTTGCTTCTTTGTGTTTGTGCTCCCCATAGCTTATCAGCAGGAACTTTTACCTCACCAAGAGTATCTTTTTCTATTCGAAAGTTCATTGCGTTGCCTCCTCGTAAAATTATTTTTATGATAAAACGCTTTCGGAGTACTGTACTTATGATTCTATCATGAATATTTTATTCTTGATATATATTTGTCTGTTAGTTTTAACGCAACTGGTCTCTACATAGAATAATTTGCCTTTTGTTCACTTAATTTGTAAGCTTATAGTAATAATGTTTTTCTGGAATATTCAAACAAGTTAGTTTTAGGAGGAGTATGATGGAGTTAAATACTATTCAAGCTGCATTTGCTGCACAAGTGGCGATAACACCTAACAAAATGGCTGTTTGTGATGAAAATCGCAGTTTGACATATAAAGAGTTGGATCAGTTGGCAAATTCTATTGCTACGCGTTTTCCAGATAGGGCGGAATTTGTCGGTTTAGCTATGGAACATAGTGTGGAGATGATTGCGGCATTGTTGGCAATTTTGAAAGCTGGGGCAGCATACGTACCTGTGGAACCGAGTTTCCCAATCGAACGTATTCGCCACATCATGAATCAATGTGAGGTATCTTTCGTTGTTACTCAAAAACGATACGCTGATAATTTTCTGAATGAGCCTCTTATTCTAGTAGAAAGTGGGGAACCTATTCGGGATACAGCAGAAAATAAGAAGGTTCTTGTGACACCTGAGATGCCTGCTTATGTTCTTTACACATCTGGCACAACAGGTCTTCCAAAAGGAGTGGTTGTTGAGCATCGAAATGTGGTTCACTATGTTCATGCATTCTGTCATGAATTTCAACCGGGAGAAAATGATGTGATGCTGCAAAATTCTGTGTGTACATTTGATATTTTTGTAGAAGAAGTTTTTCCTATTTTGCTATCCGGAGGTACCTTGGTGATACCTAATGTTGCTACAAAAAATAATTTTTACAATTTAATGGAATTTATTGAGAAGCATCGAGTTACGATTGTAAGTGGTTTTCCATATTTGTTGCTAGAGATGAATAAGCTTGGGCATCTACCAGATAGTTTACGTTTATTAATTAGCGGTGGTGATATTTTGCGTGAGGAATATGTTTCTCATTTGCTTGATAAGGTGGAGGTCTATAATACTTATGGACCTTCTGAAACAACCGTCTGTGCTACATATTTTCGATGTAATGATGCTTCACCCCTTGAAGACGGCACTTTCCCAGTAGGAAAAGCAGTGAAAAATGTTTCCATTGCTCTTTTAGATGATTCACTAAATCCTGTAAAGCCTGGAAAAGTTGGCGAAATCTGCATTTTTGGTGATGGAATTTCCCGAGGTTATTTGAACAGCGATGCTGAAATGCATGCTTTCGTACGAACGATAGATGGGCAAGGATTTTATCGTTCTGGAGATTTGGGTCGTTGGCTACCAGATGGTAATTTAGCCTTTTTGAAACGGAAGGATCAGCAGGTGATGATTTTAGGGAGACGGGTCGAACCGCAAGAAGTAGAAAATATACTTGGTCAATGTCATTATGTTCAGCAGGGAGTTGTGACGTCCCATGTTGATGAAACGGGATTATTCTATTTGATCGCCTATATTGTTCCTAAGTCTAAAAATTTGTGTCTTTCTGAACTACGTAGTCAGCTTCTTGAACATTTACCTGACTACATGATTCCTGAATATTTTGTTACTTTAAATCAATTGCCTATGACACCTAACGGCAAAGTAGACCGTCGGGCATTACCAGTTGTATTAAAGGAAAGGAGCTTCTAAAATGGCATTAACAATTAGACGAGCTTTTTTAAAGGATATTGACTTTTTAGTTGAGACACGCATGGAGGTTCTTCGTGATGTTTTTTCTATCCCTCCTGAACAAGATATGTCTGAATTGGAGCAAGCAAATCGTGAATATTATATACATGCTGTGCCGATAAGGGAGCATATTGCATGTTTCGTTTATGATGATGGGGAATTTGTAGGATGTGGTGGAATCTGTTTTTCTCAAGAAATGCCGTCACCAGATAACCAAACTGGACTTTCTGGCTATTTAATGAATATCTACACACGCCCTGATTTTCGTCAGCAAGGGATAGGAGAACAAATAGTACGCTGGCTTGTAAAGCACGCACACAAGCAAGGTGTAACGAAAATTTCTTTGGAAACTTCACTGGCAGGGAGGAAGCTCTATGAAAAAATGGGTTTTGTACCTATGCCAGATGAGATGCAATTAATCTCATACAAAGAAGAGGAATGAGGTAAAGTATAGGGTATCCTACTGGTTTCTTAAATGGGATACCCTCTTAGTATTGGCTTTTCTATGCCATAGTATGCTATTATTAAGTATGTAGTTGATAAAGATTTTCATTACCTGCAATCGTCATAAAATGATAATAAAATAATTTAAGGAGGGATTTCCAATGGTATTAGTTGAAGTGAGTATAGGAACAGAAGTTAGTATTAAAAGCTTAGAAAAAATAGATAATAAACTAAGAAGACGCTTGGTGTCTCTCGGATTTCATAAAGGAAGCAAGCTATGCGTGAAGCAAAAAGCAATGTTTGACGGTCCTTGTACACTTGAGTCAAAAGGGCAGTTAGTTTGCATTCGCTGTAAGGATGCCTCCTTGATTGAGGTGGGTTTATCATGAAAAATGTTGCACTTCTTGGAAATCCAAATACAGGGAAAACGTCATTATTTAACGCTTTAACAGGCTCTTACGAATATGTGGGAAATTGGAGCGGAGTAACGGTTGAGAAGAAGGTAGGGAAACTAAAACAGAACGTTGGGTCATTGGTTGATTTACCAGGGTCATACGATTTGAACCCTATTTCTCGTGATGAGGCGGTTGTGACAAATTTCCTTCTAGAAGAATCATATGACACGATTATCAATATTGTGGATGCATCGCAACTGGAAAGAAATTTGCAGCTGACTTTGCAGTTGTTAGAAGCAGGAACTCCGTTAATCATTGGATTAAATATGCTAGATATTGCGAAGAAAAAAGGAGTTCAAATAGATTTAGAAAAACTCGCAGAACGATTATCCGTTCCGGTAATGCCGATAATTGCTAGGAAGGAACAGGGATGCGATGATCTGCTAAAAGTTGTTCACTCAACAGAAAACAAGGAAGCTCCACCATTACAGTTGCCATATCACGCAAAATTTAAAGGTGCGATAGAGGCAATAGAAAACAACCTCCAACAAGGTGGTTATAAAAATACCTACTGGATGGCAGTTCAGTTTTTAACGTACAATGAAACAGTAGAGAATTTTTTGGAAAAAGAAACATATTTTGAAAAAATAACGACTGTTCGATCAGATTTAGAAAATGAAATGGAACAAGGACTGGAACAATATGTACATGAAATTAGAAAAGAATTTATCACTTCTATTTTAACGGACGTAGAAACATATGTAAGTGATGGGACATTATTAACAGAAAAAATAGATAAAATTCTCACTCATAAAGTATTCGGGTTACCGATTTTTCTCGCTGTAATGTTTATCGTATTTCAAGGAACATTTGCATGGATTGGGGTGCCACTGTCAGATTTATTAGATGGATTTTTTGGAGGACTATTAACTGATTGGGCAGCCAGTGGGTTAGAGTTGTTAGGTGCCTCTGCCTTTATCGAAGCTTTAGTAATAGACGGAATTATTGCAGGAGTAGGTGGCATACTCGTATTCGTACCACAAATTTTTATTCTGTTCTTTTTTATTTCCTTGCTAGAGGATTCAGGATACATGGCTCGTATTGCGGTAATAATGGATAGAATCATGGAATTTTTCGGATTAAACGGAAAGGCGTTTATCCCAATGGTAATTGGCTTTGGCTGTAATGTCCCTGGTATTATGGCTGCAAGAACAATCGAACAGCCGAAAGAACGCTTGATTACTATTTTAGTATCACCGTTTATCTCTTGTTCAGCTAGACTGCCAATTTACGCTGTGTTTGCTGGGGTATTTTTTGCCAGTCATCAAGGGGCTATCGTATTCTCTCTCTATGTACTTGGGGTCGTGCTAGCACTCATCATTGCCAAAATTTTAACGATGACGATTATGAAGGATGAAAAGTCATTCTTTATTATTGAACTGCCTCCTTATCGCGTACCACATGTAAGAACATTATGGAGAAGTACGTGGGACAAGGGGAAAGGATTCATCCGTAAAGCTGGTACATTTATTTTTGCAGGGTCTGTACTCATTTGGTTATTGACCTATATAGGACCGGCTGGTGTTGATGTTCCAATAGATGAAAGTTTCTTAGCTCTTATCGGCGGGACAATTGGTACGCTACTTATTCCTTTAGGTTTTGGCACATGGCAGGCCGGTGCTGCCTTGATAACAGGGTTCGCAGCAAAGGAGGTAGTTGTTTCTACATTAGCAATTATTTATTCCGTTTCTGAAGGACATATGGCACAAATTATTGGAGCACAATTTACACCTCTGACTGCCTATGGGTTCATGCTGTTTGTTTTATTATATGTACCGTGTTTAGCAACTGTAGGGGCAATAAGAAAGGAAGTAAATTCTGCAAAATGGACATGGCTTGCTATCGGTTATCCGCTTATTGTGTCGTATGCGATTGCATTCCTGTTTTATCAAATTGGTACGTTACTAGGATTCTAAAAGGGGACAGAGTGGAGGAGAGGTTGTGCTAGTTAGTATTTTTATTGGGGTTATCATATTTGGATATGCAGCATATATATTGTGGAAATCTTTTCAAAAAAGCAAACAAGGAAAATGTGCAGGTTGTGCGATAAAAAATACTTGCCAAGGTTCCATATGTGTGCAGGAAGAGAAAGATAATGAAGTGAAGAATTAGATAAAGTGAAACTAATTTTCAGTAGGAGTTTTACTGCCCGTTAATGCGGGATAAAGCAAGAGAACAGCCACAAACCTAGATAAACGGGTTTGCAGCTGTTCTCTGCTTGTTTTCGCTAGTGAAAAGATGTGTATATAATCAGCATAACCGGCGGTCTACATAGCAAGTATAATTCTATACCTGATTATGTTAATAACCATTAACCAGAAATTTCACTTACTGTATTTTTGTTAAAAGGAACTTAATCCCTTTCAACAAAAATAAATTCATTATCAACAGCAACTTTATTGGCAATGACTAAACCAATATCCGTATCAGTATCGCGGTCGTTAATCAATGAGAATGGAACGTGATATTGGTTGGCCAATTTTATATATTTTGATAAGTGAGGGTAAGGGATTTTCCCATTTAATAATAGGGAAATATCTTTCTTTTGTTTTAGGGTTTCTGTCACTTCAGGATAGACAGCAGACTCGGATACTTGGGTGTTAAATAATGCTAATTCAACCCGTTCGCGGATAGTACCTAAAAATAAAGTTCTTTCATCAATTTTTAACTCAGGAGTCCCATGAATACCATGGGAAATTATATCATCTACAGTTTTCTTCATCATGTACAGGACCTCTTTCTGTTTAATATTCTTATTTTAATGTAAAAAGTAGTCATTGTGAAGAGAAGAAAAGATTTTTTCAAAATAAGGAGAGATGTTACTATTATATTTTCTTCCATACTAGGCAAGTGCACATACGAACTAGCCTTTGTCCCACATATGTTGTAATTGAAAGTTATTCTTTAAGATAAGGAGTGAACTTCTATGTACTGTGCATCTGGAACAGGATATGGATATGGTGGATATCCAGTAGGCGGATACGGTGGTGGATTTTGTGGATACGGCGGTGGTTTTGCGTTAATTGTTGTCTTATTCATTCTATTAATCATCATCGGAGCCTCATGGATTAAGTGTTAAAAGCTTTTTTGAGGAAGAGCGCCAAATTTCATAAAAACCAGCTACAATTGTAGCTGGTTCTTTTTCATCAAAAAATCTTCTTTACATAATATTAAATCTGTACTATATTTACTGACATAATACAAGAAGAAAGGAAGCAGCATTGTATGACTCAACCGTTTTACCGATATATGATGAAATACCGAAATAGCTATGAAAGAGATGAATTGTCTCTTTTTGCAGAAGCTTTGTATCATGATCATGATTTTCCAAAGTATTCCAGTAATTATGATGACATCAGTAATTACCTAGAACTAACTTCTAGTTACATCACATCTATGTCTCTATTTGATGAAGTCTGGGAACTATATGAATCAAATAGTTAGGGACGTAACTACAGGCTGTCTGAAAATGGATGCAATAAATCCATTTCACGCAGCCCGTTGTTATGTTTAATTTCCCTTTGCCTATAAGCGTTTTCCCGCAAGTTGCATATAATGTAGCACATTATTCAATCACGACGCATAAGGGAGAGAGCGAAATGACAAGAAAAAAACAACCTAAATTCAGCATTGGGGATGTAGTCGTGATCTCATTGTATGGGACTGTTGGGAAAGTAACAAATGTAAAGACCTTAGATGGTGTTTATGTTTATGAAGTCAACAATCATGACGGATTATATGTAGAGAATACATTGTCACATATTAGTGATTTTAAAGGAAAAGTAGCGGGAACAGAAACAATTGAATTAACATATCACTTCACATATGGTGATTTAGTAAAAGTTGTCGGATACGAAAAAGATATTTTTCGTGTGATTGGTTTGCGGACAGAAGTATGGCGCTATAAAAATGATGCTTGGGAAGATACGATTTACGAATTATCACGAGTGACAGATGGAGAATGGTTGGAAGCAGATGAAGCTGATTTAACCCTTGTTGCCAATAACCAAACGGCTAATTTAATTTTAAAAAAGCTAAAGAACGAGAAAGCCTCCATTCAAGTACTGGATTTAAGTAAATTGAAAGCAATTAATGATATGAAACGGCGAGGTATC